>NZ_JACGWD010000107.1:0-8933 GCF_014077565.1 Pseudoalteromonas sp. 5Ae-yellow | reverse complement strand
GGCTTCCTTCAGACCCCACCGTTGGCCAGTGACGCCCTTGCCATTCAGATTATCTTCCCCTTAGTCAGGGTGATAAGGCATCTTTCAGCCTATCGGGTTTGCCAGCTTCGCTGGGCAAACAAAAAAGGAGCCTAAAGCTCCTTTAAAATTGTTAAAAAGTAAAAACTAGTTTTTGTAGTAATCAGCTATTTTTTTAAACTCTTCAGTTAAAGTAGTCGCATTAATTAATGGCACACTACCTTGTTTAAATTCTGGTTTAAAAATAGCTCTAACGGCTCCATTTTGATCAACCATAGCGACCGAGGCACTATGATCAACAGCATATTCTGATTCACTACTATCGCTAATGGCGTAGATTAAACCAAGCTCTCGAACTACAGGAAAAAGGTGTTTATGCTCTCCTGATACAGCTAAAAAGTCAGGGTTAAAGTAATCTATGTATTGCTTTCGTTTAGCTGGCGTATCGCGTTTTGGATCAACCGATAAAAACCAAACTTGCAGCGGATAATCTGCTTGTAAATTTTTATAAACAGCATTTAACTTAGCAAGTGTTAATGGGCAAATATCTGGACAGCTTGTATAGCCCAAAAATACTAAATTCCACTGCCCTAAAAATTGTTGTTTAGTCACTAATTCGCCGCGCTGATCGTTTAGCGTAAAATCAGACAGTGGCTTTGCATTTTCGTAAACTAATGCATCTACATCTGGTCGGCTATTTTCATTTGAACATGCTGATAAAAACAAAACTAAAATAACAATTAATCCAAGCCATAACTGCTTCATAAAGGGAGCCATTTATCTATAAATAAGATTACAAAGAGTACCATTAAATGAATAATCGAAAAACGAAATAAGTCCATTGCAGCCTCATCATTTCCAGCAATTTTTAATTTAACCGCTTTATATATAAACACTGCATTTAATACACACGCACCTATTAAATATATTAATCCAGACATACCAATTAAATAAGGCAATACGCAAACTACAGCGAGTAAAACAGAGTAAGCAACGACGCACGTTTTACAAAAATCGATACCGTGTGTTACTGGCAGCATAGGGATTTTAGCGCGTTCATAATCACTTTTTCGTGCTATAGCCAGTGCCCAAAAGTGTGGTGGGGTCCAGGTAAATATTATCATTACGAGTAACCAAGGGGCTGCTGCCATTTGGTTTGTTTCTGACACCCAACCTAATAATGGAGGCATTGCGCCAGCCAACCCACCTATAACAATATTTTGCGGCGTTGCACGCTTTAAAAATGATGTATAAACAAATGCATAACCTACCAATGCAAATAACGTTAATATAGCGGTTAAGGTATTAGCCCACACCATCAGCATAATAAAGCCGGCAACCCCAATAACAGCTGCAAAACTAAGCGCATGTGTTTTACTTAAGCGCCCTTTAGCCACAGGGCGATGACGAGTCCGTGCCATTTTTGAGTCTATCTCGCTATCAACCACATGATTAATAACCGCTGCAGCAGCAGAAAGTAGCCCTATACCTAACAAGCTAATAAACTGTACGACCATACCGCGCCCCACATCGGGAGCCAGCGCTAAACCAACCCAAGCTGTTAGCACCAGCATGGCTACCACTTTAAATTTACTAATTGCTAAGTAGTCTTGCAGCAAACTATGAGTACGCGAAATTAGCGATTGAGTATTAACGGGTAGCAGTATTTTTTTATCAATTATAAGTACCATCATATTTCCCCTTTATGTGCGTGATTTTAGGTAATAACACAACCTAACCATGCTTAATAACAGTATGGCAGCCATCAAGTTATGCGCCAGTGCAACTCCCAACGGAATATGCCAATGTACTAAAATAAGCCCTAAACTAATTTGGCACAGCAGGACAAGTAATACGCTCACAACACAATTTTTAATTTTTTTAGAGTACGCTTGTCTGTATATTTTCCACATAATTAATGCCAGAACGATGCAAGTAACGAGTGCCCAAATGCGGTGTAATAAATGGATAGACATACGCGCTTGCTGTGATAACACACCAAACTCATAATTACTGTGCTCAAGTGGTAATTGAAATACGCTACTCAATGAAAACGGTTGTGCGTAATTACACAATGGCAAACCACTACAATGCGGAGCGGCGTAATTTGCAGCCAGCCAACCACCAAGTGCAATTTGGATAACCAACACACTAAGCGCGACTAAACTCAAAGCAAAATAGCGTTTTGCGCCGCTATCGCCCCCCATAATAGGTTTTGCGGTTAGCCGTAAATATAAAAGTGTTATAAGTGACAAAATACTAAAGCCACCTAATAAGTGGCCCATTACAATAAGAGGCTGAAGGCTCATGGTTACTGTCCACATACCAAGGGCAGCCTGAAACACCACTAGTAGAAGCAAAGCCAAAGGCAATTTAACTGGCGTAGTTGGATATTGGCGTTTTAAAAAAGCCAACACAAATAAACCTAAAATAAGTAAGCCTAAAGCACCTGCAAAATAGCGATGAATCATTTCTTTCCACGCTTTTGCGGTTTCGAACATCATATCGGGGTAGCTTTGAGTTGCTAAAGCTATATCGGCCTCATGCTTAGGTACCGTTAAAAAGCCGTAACAGCCAGGCCAATCGGGGCACCCTAAACCTGCATCGCTTAAGCGGGTGTACGCACCTAAAGCAACCACAATTAAAGCGAGTAATCCTGTTATTAATACTAAGTTTTTATAATTTTTATACATTAGACACTCCACTTAAATAAGCTGATCAATTAGCTAGAACGAGAATAGTTAAGTAATTTTTTTAGATCTTTTAATAACCCTTTTTGTACTATACGGTTTTCTTGTGGCTCGACCTTAAAGGGATATTCAAGTACCACTAACCCCATATGATCAATTAAATATAAACTTGCAGGTTTTAAGCTCTGTTGTTCGGTAATAATTTTCCATGGTAGATTTTTATTGTCGAGGCTTCCCATTACAGCCATATCAACCTTGCCTTGGTTTTTACCAAGTGCCACATATAAATTATTAAGTGCATTGAGCTGTTCGCTGCATGGGGTGTTACATTCTTTTGAGTAATTAAGTGCAATAGTCCATTGCTTGGGATTATTTTGCGGCCAATTTTTAAGTTTTATTTCTTGGCTTAAAAACTCTCCATTATTAGTAATTGCAGTAGGCAACCAATCAAACTTTAATGCGCCATATGCCAAAACTAATGGGATTGCGCAGCAACCCACAAACAATAAAAGGGGATTATTTTTCATTATGTGTCCTTTTTTTACTCGCAAAAATAGCAACAACAGCACATGCAACAGCAATTAAAAACCATTGCACAGCGTAGGCATTATGTTTTTGAGGGCTCATAACAACAGCCTCATAATGAGGTGTTGCAATCTCATCACCAGTACCTTGTCTGTAAGCCATAAAATTAATTAATGATTGCTGGCTTTGAGTGCTCAGCATATTCAAGTCGATAGATTGGATTCTTGTAGGTAAGTCGTTATTTGTAGTTTTATCTTCAAGCGTAAAGCTACTTAAGTTATTTTCTTTTATTTGCGCTTTAAGAATAAAAACACCTGTAGGCAGAGTAACCTTTGGCAGTGTACCTCTAGATATAGGCGCTTTTACCCATCCTAAATTAACTAAAATCACTTTTTCTTCGCTGTCTGGCTTTAGTAAAGCAAGTAAGTCGTACCCTACTTGCCCGTTATAAACTTGATTATCTAAAAGCCAATATTGGTTTTGTACAAACCGCCCTTTTAACTCAACCAATACACCTGTTTTGTTCCAGCTATCAGGCAGGTTAAGTAATTGAGACCAGCTCATCACACCACGAGTCTGTTGCTTAGCAATAGCGGTTAGTTGCTGCTGTTTTTGCTCACCCCGCTCCAGCTGCCAAAACCCTAGTCGCACACACACAAGTACAACAACCACAACCATACAAAGTGTGATTAGTGAACTAAGCTTTTGTTTGTGCCATAAAACTAACTGCATAAAGGGTCAACTCAGTGATTATTAAAATTATTATCGTACTGTTGTTAATATTTATACTTTTTAACTTATTTAGAGCATTGTTTATTATGGTGTCAGGAAAAACTGGGGGACGACCTATGTCTCACTTTTTAGGTCGTCGCGTATTGTTTTCGGTCGTTGTTTTAGTTGTTGTTATTGCAGCACTTAAACTTGGTTTTATTAAAGCAAATAATTCGCCAACAAACGCTACAGCACATATACAAATACAAACAAACACAGCCACACCACATCAACAAAGTGCCAATACCAAGCAGCTGCTTGAAAAGCAAAATGCTTATCTTTAGTAAAGTGCCCTTTTAATATCCGTAAAAATATTACAAATAAAAGTACGGTTCCAAGGGTTACATGCATGCCATGAAAACCAGTCAATAAAAAGAACGTATTACCGTAAACACCTGCATCTAGCGTTAAGTTTAAGTCGTTATACGCATGAATATATTCCTCAACTTGTAACCCTAAAAAGCAAACACCCAATAAAATAGTAGCGCCTAAAAAAACTTTAAGTGGAGTACGTTTATTGTTTTCCATCGCTACATGGGCAAAATGTAAAGTAACTGAGGAAGTAAGCAGTATTAAGGTATTAATAAGCGGCAAACCTTGCCAGCCCATAGCTTGAGTAGTTTCGCCTGCAGGTGTTGAAACTAGCGGCCAAACAGCTTCGAAAGTTGGCCATAATACTTCATTGGTCATTGCATTATTGCCTGCGCCTCCAAGCCAAGGTACCGACAATACGCGTGCATAAAAAAGCGCACCAAAAAAGGCCATAAAAAACATCACTTCAGAAAAAATAAACCAGCTCATACCTTGCCTAAAAGAGCGATCCATTTGTGCTGAGTACAAACCTTGGTCCGACTCACTAATTACATTTTTAAACCAGCTAAACAACATATACAAAAGCACAGCAATACCGGCATAAAGCAGGTAAACCCCGATCCCCCCTTCTTTGCCTACACTCATAACTGTTAAGCCTGCCCCTACTGCAATAAAAAACAATGCAACCGCGCCCACAATAGGCCACGGGCTTTGCTCTGGTACATAATAATGCTCATATTCTTGATTCATTTTACTTACTCCTAGTTTCACACTAGTTTAAAAAGCTAGTTATTACTTGCCACCAGCTGTTCACTAATATCAAATACTGTATAAGATAAAGTTAGTTCTTCAATGTCGCTTGGCAGTGCGGTATCAACATAAAAAAGTAATTTAAATTCAAGTTCTTCCCCTGCTTTTAGAGGTTGCTGATCAAAGCAAAAACACGCTATTTTATGTAAATACTTTGCCGCTTTACCTGGCGAGACTGATGGTACAGCCTGCATTACTTTATCTAGGTTGCTGTTATTTTTAGCACTAAACATTACTTCACGCATTGCACCGGGTTTTACCACAACACTGTATTCTTTTGATTTAACTTCAAACGGTGCACCTCTTTGCGCGTGAGTAGTAAAACTAACGCCAACTTCTCGGTTTTGTATTATTTGCGTACTTTGCTCTGCTTGCTCAAGCGAAGGTTTTCCATTAAGCCCTGTTACGTCGCAAAACACGTCATACAAAGGCACTAAAGCAAAGGCAAAGGCAAACATGCCTATGCAAATAAGTACCAATCGTTTGAGTAGCGGTGCGTGTGTCACTACTTGATTACCGGCGGCTTAGAAAAAGTATGATATGGCGCTGGAGAGTCAACTTCCCACTCAAGCCCTTCTGCCCCTTCCCATACTTTTGCAGGTACTTTATCGCCACCGCGTGCACATTTAATTACCACAGCTACAAACAACAATTGCGATAAACCAAAGGCAAATCCACCAATACTTATGATTGCGTTAAAGTCGGCAAATTGGAGTGCGTAATCGGGAATTCGACGTGGCATACCGGCAAGCCCTACAAAATGCATAGGAAAAAACAGTACATTCACGCTCACCAGTGATAGCCAAAAATGCCATTTAGCTAACGTGATATTAAACATATTGCCCGTCCACTTGGGCAACCAGTAATAAGCCCCTGCCATTATCGAAAATACGGCCCCTGTTACTAATACATAATGAAAGTGCGCCACTACAAAATAAGTATCGTGATATTGAAAGTCAGCAGGTGTAATTGCCAGCATCAATCCCGAAAAACCACCTAAGGTAAACAGCACAATAAACGCAATACTAAAAAGCATTGGCACTTCAAAAGTTATTGAGCCTTTCCACATTGTGGCAACCCAATTAAATACTTTTACGCCTGTAGGTACCGATATAAGCATGGTCGCGTACATAAAAAACAACTCGCCAGCGACCGGCATCCCAGTGGTAAACATATGATGAGCCCATACAATAAAGCTCAATAGTGCTATGGAGGATGTGGCGTATACCATTGAGGCATAGCCAAAAAGTTTTTTACGAGAAAAGGTAGGTACTATTGTAGATATAATGCCAAAGGCAGGAAGAATCATTATGTATACTTCGGGATGACCAAAAAACCAAAAAATGTGTTGGAACATCACCGGATCGCCACCGCCTGCGGCATCAAAAAAGCTGGTCGCAAAGTACTTATCGGTAAGTACCATAGTGACAGCCCCTGCAAGCACAGGCATTACCGCTATTAATAAAAAGGCAGTAATTAACCACGTCCATACAAATAAGGGCAACTTCATCCATGTCATGCCGGGGGCACGTAAGTTCACTATGGTTACAATCACATTGATTGCGCCCATTATTGAGCTAATCCCCATAATATGTACGGCAAATACAAACAATGCAGTATTATCATTACTGTATGTTGTGGACAGTGGTGCATAAAAAGTCCAACCAAATGCAGGACCCCCACCAGGCATAAATAACGATGCCAATAGGATTAAAAACGCAAACGGTAAAATCCAAAAGCTCCAGTTATTCATTCTTGGCAATGCCATATCTGGCGCGCCAATCATTAGCGGTATCATCCAATTAGCAAGGCCTGTAAAGGCCGGCATAACCGCACCAAACACCATAATTAAACCATGCACTGTGGTCATTTGATTAAAAAAGTGAGGATCGACCAACTGTAAACCAGGTTGAAATAATTCAGCTCTGATCACCATGGCCATTCCACCACCAATTAAGAACATGGTCAGCGAAAAAATTAAATATAAACTACCTATATCTTTATGATTAGTTGTGTAAAGCCAGCGTTTAAAACCTTTAGCTGGGTGATGAGCATGATGAGCTTCATTGGCGTTAGGTTGTTCTACTATGCTACTCATTAGTTCGCCTCCACTTTGGCATCAAGTGCTGCCTGTATTTGACTCGGTTGAATAACATCACCCGTATCATTACCCCACGCATTACGTTTATAAGTAATAACCGCTGCTAATTGCTTTATAGATAACTGCTTGGCAAATGCTTGCATTGCCGTACCAGGTCGTCCATGGATAACTACATCAATGTGATCTTTTATACCGCCAAGCACTATCGGGCTGCCTTTAAGTGCAGGAAATACACCCGGTAATCCCATGCCAGTGGGCTGATGACATGCAGCGCAATTGGCCATATATACTTGTTCGCCTAAAGTCATTAATTCTTCTTTTGGGAGGGTTTTATCAAGTAATGCGGCATCTGCTAATGCTGCTTTTTGCTTAGCCTGCTTTGCATCTGCAAGCCATGTTTCAAAATCAGCCTCAGATTTAGCAACCACCACAACGGGCATAAAGCCATGATCTTTACCACACAACTCAGCACATTGGCCTCGGTAAGTACCTTCTTCGTTTATGTTCGTCCATGTTTCATTTATAAAGCCGGGGTTCGCATCTTTTTTAACTGCAAAATCAGGTACCCACCAAGAGTGGATAACATCGTCAGAAGTCATTAAAAATCGTACTTTTTGATTTATTGGCAGTACGAGAGGTTTATCAACCTCAAGTAAGTAGTTAGGATTTTTATCTGCAAGATTAGCGATTTCATCTTGCGGGGTAGATAAAATAGAGTAGAACTCTACATCTTCGCCCATATATTCATAATGCCATTTCCATTGTGAGCCTGTAATTTTAATAGTGAGATCAGCTTTGCTGGCATCTTCCATTGCAATTAGGGTTTTAGTGGCTGGTACTGCCATAGCAATTAAAATAACAAACGGAATTGCAGTCCAAAGTATTTCTACTTTAGTGCTTTCGTGAAATTGGGCAGGTACAGCCCCTTTAGATTTACGGTGATGAATAAGTGCCCAGAACATAATTGCGAACACTATCACCCCAATCACACAACATATTATAAATATGGTCATGTGCAGCTGATATACATTATTGCTTATATCGGTTACGCCTTTGCGCATATTGTATTGGCTGTTAGCCAAAACTGGGTGCGAAAAAACACATAATATAAGCCACAAGGTAGAGGTCAGTTTACCCATGTGGTGGCTCCTTTGATGCTATTGCGAATGCAAAGCGAAGAGGCATACGGCTTAAACGCCAATTCGTTATTTTTATTTTTTTAGCCAATCTCATTTAATATTGATTGGTTTTGCTGCGCCAACAACGTGTTTGTGTATATTGTGTGTTCTCAAAACTAAAAAGCTGTGAGTTATTATTAGCTCAGCACATTAACAATTAGCTAAAAAATGAACAACAAGCAAGTTTTAGTATAAAAAACAATCAGGTTGTAATTGGGTAATTAACAAAAAATCAGCAACTAGCTAGGCAACAGGAAGTTCAAAAGATGAGAAAAACAAAGGGGTTTAACGCATTTGGAGGGGAAATTATAAGTGCAAAAAAGTTTACAGGTTGAATAGTCAGTGGGCTGGTTGCACCCTATTTTAGTACGAATTTTAAAACAAAAATGCGTACTAATTAGTTAATGCAGATCGTTTAAGCTAATTGAACGATCTTTCAAAGGGCTCATAATAGGCTACAACAGAAGTTGTGGCCTATTTTTATGTCTGAATTTATTAAAGAATTACACCTTACGACTGAGTTTTGCC
>NZ_JACGWD010000078.1:0-20255 GCF_014077565.1 Pseudoalteromonas sp. 5Ae-yellow | reverse complement strand
ATGGACAATGCCAATCCATAATTGGAATCTGACATTGTCGCAATTGGCCATCCACTTCGAAGGTAGGTTAGATGGTGTGCTAGATATTTAGCAACTTAGGCTGACACAGAATTCTGAACGCCCTCAAAAAGTATAAATTCATGCTTTTAAGTCAAGATAAAGCTCGTGAACTCGTTCTATTTTTATGTTCTATTTAAGAATCACAGCACTACTGTATTTCATTTTTTTTTTTGCAGATTAACTACAATCATAGATTAGTAGATTTTCTGTTTTCTTTAAAGATTTTGTTGCGTGTGTTTTTAATGAGAAGGGATTATTTAAATTATGATTATGTCTATAGTTATGAAAGTTTAATGCCGTGAGTAGATCCATTTTCAATATAAAAATAACAAGGAGAAAAAGATAAACTAAACAAAATTAAACTCGTTTAATTTTGTTTAGTTTATCTTTTCTTTGTATGTAAATGTTTATTTCTTTTAGGCTTTTCCTCTAATTTCCTCAGCGTATTGGTTGAGTTTTTTATGAGTTTCTAATGGTATTTGTCTAGATTTTTAATGGTGTGCTTTTTGTTTCATGAGGATGAGTTTAAATGGAGCTTTTATTGTCTTTTTTTAGTCTTCTATTATCTATTATATAAGGTTATTCTAACTGCATATTTAATTTGGCAAGGAGGCTTTATGACTACATCTAGGACGTTTAAAATCGGTGGAAACTCTACTGCTGATTTATACCGCTTTTCAGATATTTTCACACTTATAAGCAGTTTATATTTAGCTGGCTTTATTTATGGAACTAGCATAGCAAACAATTATATTACAGTATTGCTTGTTGTAACCCTTAGTTATTTATATACCGCAGAAACTCTTGGACTCTATCGGTCTTGGAGAGCAGGTAAATTGAGTAGTATGGTAGTGACTGCTTGGCTTAGTTTAGCAAGTGCCTTTGTCCTATTATTTATTGTGGCTTTTGCTTTAAAATTTACAGAAGAACTTTCTAGAGTAACTCTTTCATTATGGTTTGCACTATCATTTGTTTGGCTATTTGTATCTCGAGAGTTGGTTAGGCTTTATAAAGTTAACCGCCGTAAATTAGGTTTAAATGTTAGTAAGGTTGCGATAGTAGGAGCTACAGAAGCTGGGGCAAACCTTCATCAACAAATAGCTGAAAATGATGAGCTAGGTTACGAGTTTGTTGGCTTTTTCGAAGATAGGAAGCCTGAAAGACTATTTAAAGATATGGATTTTAATATTGAAGGCATGATTGATAGTGCAGTACAGCATGCTAGGAATGGTCAAATTGATGTTTTGTTTATTGCTTTACCTTTAAAAGCAGAAAAACGAATTGCGGATATTTTACTTAAACTAGGTGATACGACTGTAGATGTGCATTTTATTCCAGATTTTTTACTATCTAATTTAGTTCATGCTCGAATTGAGCATATCGGAAATATTGATACCTTGAGTGTATTTGAGTCTCCTTACTTGGGTGCACGACAATGGGTTAAACGAACAGAAGACATTATTCTTGCTTCTATTATCCTTTTGTTAATATCACCATTGTTACTTCTTATTTCGCTCGCTATTAAGTTTACCTCTGAAGGCCCTGTTCTTTTTAAACAGCATAGATATGGCTTGGCGGGCCAAAAAATAAAAGTATGGAAATTTCGCTCTATGCGTGTGATGGAGGATAATTCAGTTGTTACTCAAGCTACTAAATTTGATCCAAGGGTTACTGCATTTGGTGGTTTTTTGAGACGCACAAGTTTGGACGAACTACCTCAGTTCTTTAATGTTTTATTCGGCGAAATGTCAATTGTAGGCCCAAGACCACATGCTGTTGCACATAATGAAGAGTATAGAAAAAAAGTGGAATTTTATATGCTTCGTCATAAAGTCAAACCTGGAATTACAGGTTGGGCTCAGATAAATGGCTGGCGCGGAGAAACAGATACGTTAGAAAAAATGGAAAAGCGAGTTGAGTATGACTTGCAATATATTAAAAACTGGTCACTTATATTTGACCTTAAAATAGTTTATATGACTATTTTTAAGGGCTTTGTAAGCAAAAACGCTTATTAGGGTTAAGGGATTAAAATGAAATTTAAAAATAGTACTTCTATCACTTTATTAGCTGTCTTTTTTTCGTGCAATGTTTCTGCTTTAGAACCTGCTTCAATCAAAACGGAATCAGGTGTTGATATAACACCTCTATTAGAAAGTAAGTATGAATACGATAATAATATATTTAATAGCTCTAGCAATGAAAAATCGAGTACTAAGCTAGTCGTTAAGCCTTCTGTAAATTTCCAAATGATTGATGCTCTCAATACTTTTTCAATGGGTACATATGTTGAAAGTGGTACTTACTTTTCTAGTTCGGACGATAATTATTTAGATGGTGGTTTTGAGGCTGCGACTCATTTAGAGCCTTCATCTCGTGATCGTTTTGATTTTAAATACGAATATGATTTTAAAACTGAACAACGTGGTACGGGTGTATCTGAAGGGCTATTAAATTTACTTGATGATCCTAGTGAGTTCAGAGAGCAAAATACAGACTTACGCTATGAATTTGGAGGGATTACTTCTTCACGCTTTGCTTTGCTAGCAAATTATCAAGATATTCGATTTACCAATAATCGTAACCTAACACAGTATAGAGACTTCGATGAAAGACTCCTCGGGGGGCAATTTCTATATGCATTAAGTGCTTTAACTGATTTAACGCTAGATGCTTCATATACCGGCATTAGGTATGACTTAATTGACGAGTCTGGAGTAACTAGAGACTCAAATGTTAAAGAGCTGTTGGTCGGTGTACGCTGGGAAGCAACGGCATTAACGACGGGTGTTGCAAAAATAGGTTATCAAAATAAGTCATTTAAAGCGTTTGAGCGAGGTGATTTTAATGGGGTAAGCTGGTTAGTTGAAGCACAGTGGGCTCCTTTAAGCTATTCAACTTTTAGGTTTACATCTCAAGCTGGTGCTGTTGACCCTGATACATTTGGTGATTATATAGATCAGAAAGGTGTTTCTTTGGGGTGGGAGCACACTTGGAGTTCTTTAGTGAGTACTAGTGCTGTATATAGCTACACAAACGACGATTTTTCAGGTGTCGAACGTGAAGACGACTCTCAAGAACTTGTATTGTCAGTTATTCACAATACCGCACGCTGGTTAGAAACCAGCATGTATTATACTTATCAGGATAAAGACTCAAATCTAGCGCTATTTAAGTTTGATAAGTCGATTGTTGGTATTAATTTTAAAGTCTCAATGTAAGGAAAAACATGAAACATTTTTGTTTTTTAATAGTATTTTTTTTCACTAATACCATTTTAGCTAATGAAATAAATTACTTATTAGATACAGGCGATACTATTCAAATCAAGGTTTATGGAGAAGAAGCACTATCATTAGAAACTAAAATAGGGCGTTCAGGTAAACTAAACTATCCTTTTTTGGGTGAAATAAAAATAAGTGGATTAACAGAAAAAGCCCTACAACAAAAAATATATAAAGGGCTTAAAGGCGATTACTTAATAAAGCCAACAGTGTATGTGACTGTTGTTCAATATCGTCCATTCTTTATTCATGGTGAGGTTCGTCTGCCAGGTAGCTATTCTTATCAACCCGGTATGACAGTAAATCAAGCGGTTGCTATAGCTGGCGGGTTTACTGAAAGGGCTTCAAAAGAAAAAATATTTATTTTTAAAGAAAAAAACAAGTCAAAACAAATTAATGCAACATTAGATTCAATAGTACAAGCTGGTGATACAGTAACTGTTGAACAGAGGTTTTTTTAATGAATACAAGTAGTAACACATTCTTAGAAACAAACAATACACTTGATTTAAAACGTTACCTTCATGCATGTATGGAGTATAAGTGGCGGTTAATATTTATTTCTTCATTAATATCAGTGATAGCTGCTTTTGTTGTAATGCAAATTAAACCAACTTACGAATCAACAGCAACATTGTTAATAGAGCCAGAACAAAAAAATGTTGTTTCGATAGATGAAATGTATGGTTTTAACACCGCTAAACGAGAATTTTACAGCACGCAATTTGAAATACTACAATCGAAATATATTGCTGAAGCCGTTATAGAAAAGCTGAACTTAATAAAACACCCTGAATTTAACGATGAAGAAAATAACCTATTTGGTTTGAAAGCTCTTTTTTCATCTTTTTTTGGTGAGGGTGGTACAGACGATGAGCTGGATTTAGAATATAAAATGGCACATTTGATTAATGATTTTAGGCAGAGGTTATCTGTAAAGCCAATTCAAGGTACCCAATTAGTGCATATTACTTATCAGGCCTCTGATAGAAAGCTTGCTGCAAAAATTGCGAATGCTATTGGTGAAGTCTATATAGAGACTCATTTAGAAGCTAAATTAGGTGTAACTCGAAGAGCAAGTGCTTGGATGAGTGAAAAAATGGCTGGACTTACAAAACAGTTAGAGCGTTCAGAAACGGCATTTGAAAGTTTTCGTCAAAAAAATAATATTGTAGATATTGATAGTGCTGTTTTGAGAATTGATAGTGAGCTTGAAAAAACTCAAGCTACACTGGCGATTGCTGAAAGTGATAAAAGTAAAGTTGATAGTATTCTTGAATTAATAAATAGGTTTGGTAAATCTGATTTTGAAAACCTTAAATCACTCCCTGAAATTATTAGTCATAGCTCTATTTCAGAAGGGCGGGTGCTTTTAGAGACGGCTGAACTAAAATTTGCTGAATTATCTAAAATATATGGTCCAAAACACCCTAAATTAATAGCAGCATCTGAAGAGCTAGATATGAGAGTTGAGCAGGTAAATGCACAAATTCAATCATTAATATCAGGGATTGAGAAAGAGTCCTATACGGCTGCCCAACGTGTAAAAAGATACAGAAAAGAGCTTTCTGATATCCGTAGTAAATATAGTGATATTACTGGTTTAGATACCAAATATACGGCTCTTAAAATTGAACTTGATACGAATCGTAATTTGTATAACACATTTTTAGAACGCTCTCGAGAAACCGAAGCTACTAGCGATTATAAAGCTAGTCCAGCTCATTTTACTGGCGTAGCAGCTGCTAGCCTTTATCCTGTTAAGCCCAATAAGAAAATGATAGTAGCTGGAGCGTTTTTCTTAAGTCTTATGTTTTTTGTTGGTCTAGTTATTTTATTTGAAATGCTTGATGACACAATAAAAAGCCCTAGTGATATTGAAAGTAAGTTATCTATGCGTATGTTAGGTATGATCCCGCTTTCAAAAAATACAGCTCTCGATATTCGTACTTTTTTTGATAAAGAACAGCAGCAGTTTTCTGAAGCGGTTAGAACATTAAGGACTGGGGTTGTCTTATCGCAAATGGATGCTGAAAATAATAAAGTTATAGAAGTTACGTCTTCAATACCGGGTGAAGGTAAAACAACCACTTCTATCAATTTAGCTTTTTCGCTTGGTCAAATTGAGAAAGTATTACTAATTGATGCCGATATGCGTAAACCTAGTATATGTAAGCGCTTTGATATGCCAACTTATCATCCAGGCCTTTCAAACTTTATAGCCGGAACAGACACACTTGAAAATTGTTTATATCAAGATGAGCAAAGCGGGATAACAGTAATGCCATGTGGCCAATTACCACCTAATCCCTTAGAGCTTTTATCTAGTAACAAATTTAGTAAAGTAATAGAACAATTAAAAGAGAAATTTGACCGGATCATAATAGATACAGCACCTATTCAAGCTGTAAGTGACTCTTTAATGATTTCTAAAAGTGTAGATAGTGTAATTTATGTTGTTAAAAGTGACGATACACATTTATCAATAATAAAAAATGGAATTGGTAGATTACTACAAGATAAAGCTAAGTTAGCAGGAGTTGTATTAAACCATGTTGATACTGATAAGGTAGCTAAAACACAAGGCTACAATGGTTACTATGACTATTATTCTTATGGAAAGAAAAACACTTAACATGATAGATATTCATAGCCATATTATTCCTGGCATTGATGATGGGGCAAGAGATGAGGCAGAGACCTTGTCTCTTTTGCGTATGGCTCAAGATGACGGTACTACGCATATAGTAGCCACACCACATATAAATATAGGGCGTTTTGATAATGACCAAGCGTGCATTATGGATGGACTTGCTCTTTTAAAAAAAATTATAAATGAGAATAATCTAACGATTCAAGTTGCGGCTGCTTGCGAGCTCAGAATTGATGTGGAGCTCATGATTAAGCTCAAAGCCGGTCTCATACCTGCGCTTGGTGTTTTAAAAGGGTTAAAAACGGTATTATTAGAATTTCCGCATAGCCATATTCCTCCGGGATCTGATAATTTTATTAAGTGGCTATTTAATAACGGATATAGACCTATAATAGCCCATCCTGAGAGAAATAGAGATCTGTTAAGATCTCCCTCACTGCTGGCTCCTTTTCTACGTTTAGGATGTTTAACGCAGGTTACTGCAGGAAGTATAATGGGTAATTTTGGCCCTGAAGTTAAGGCTTTTTCATTTGAACTATTAAAACAAAATAAAGTAACAGTCGTTGCAAGCGATGCACATAATATAAAAAGAAGACCGCCAATTTTATCTGAGGCATATAATTTTGTTGCTCATGAGTTTGGAGAAAATAAGGCAATAAAGCTCTTCAAACATAACCCACAAGCAATAACACAGACTCTATTTAATGAAAACTAATATTGTTTTTTCAGTTTTAAAAATGAGTATTGGACTCCTATGTTTATACCTAATTGTTATAGCTTTTCGGTGGGGGGTTGCTAATGTTTACTATTTTCAAGCCAATTCATTTATTGATGAGTGGAATTATGGACGTAATTCACTTACGCAAACTAGCTATAAAAAAGCGAATAGTCTAATAAAAAAAGCACTTTATTATCACCCTGATCATAATCATTATGTTCATACCTACGGACGGATAATGCATTGGGGAGTAATTGCTGGGGTAGAAACAGTTTCAAACTATCAAGATGTAAAAAGTATTTACTTAGAGGCGACGATTTCAAGGCCTAATTGGTCTGAAACATGGACTGATTTAGCTGCTCTTAATGCTTATTTATATGGCTTAACTGATGAAACTCGTGAATACATAGCTAAAGCACGTGCTACAGGACATTTTACAGAGCATGTTATGTATACTGTAAGCCAAATTTATTTAGATAATTGGGATTACTTAAGTAACGAGGATATGCGTAATTATCTTCAAATTATTAATGACAGTTATTTAAAAGAATATCGATTAAGACAGCAATTAGAACTTGCTAAGGATTACAACAAAGACAAAATGATTTGTGGCCTAATTAGTTCATCATCTCAAGCTAACGATAAAAGTATTCAAAGAGTGAGTGAACAATATTGTAGCGAATAAAAGTAATGAGTCAGTTTTTTTGTTAAAAGGTTATGCAGGTACAGGTAAAACCTTCATTACTGAAGGACTAACGCAATACCTGAATGCGATTGGTCGACAATTTGAATTGATGGCTCCTACTGGCAAAGCAGCAAAGGTAATTAGTGATAAAACAGGCCAAGCTGCGTCCACTATTCACCGTGTTATTTATAACTATGAAAACGTTAAAGAATATAAATTAGAGGGGATAGAAGAGTCTGAAACGTTTCGGTGCTATGCCGAAATAAAAGTTAATCAGAGTACATCTGAGGCTGTATACATTATTGATGAATCATCGATGTTGTCTGATACCTATTCTGATTCAGAGTTCTTTCGTTTTGGCTCAGGTTATTTATTAAAAGATTTACTTAACTACATTAACCTTGATCATAACGATCATCAGAAAAAAGTCATATTTATTGGTGATAATGCACAGTTGCCGCCAGTAGGTATGGGCTTTTCACCTGCATTAAGTAAGCGGTATTTATTTGATAAATACCAGTTAGCATCAAAAGAGTGTGAATTGTCTGAGGTGGT
Source organism: Pseudoalteromonas sp. 5Ae-yellow (assembly GCF_014077565.1). Lineage (NCBI taxonomy): Bacteria > Pseudomonadati > Pseudomonadota > Gammaproteobacteria > Alteromonadales > Pseudoalteromonadaceae > Pseudoalteromonas > Pseudoalteromonas sp. 5Ae-yellow. Next base: position 12,300 of record NZ_JACGWD010000078.1, on the reverse strand, counting down.
TAGGCAAAAAGCTGAAAGCGGCGTAATGAATAATGCGCGAATTTTACGTGAAGCTATGCACGCAAACTTATTTAATAAACTTGAGTTTCAAGTTAATAGCCTAGATGTACAGGCGCTAACATCGGATGTTTTGCTCAATACCTTTTTGAAAGTTTGTAACAATAAGATATCAAATACTAAAAACGCTATTTTAATTGCGTCTTCTAATGCTCAAGTAAGCCAATATAATAGGGTGGTGAGAGAACACTTTTTCCCATCTCAGCTGCAAGTGGTTTCAGGCGATAAAATTATTTCGGTTGCCAATCATTATATAAATCAGAAGGTCATTGCCAATGGTGAATTTGGCATGGTAAGGCAAGTTTTGTCTGCGCCTGAAATACGAAACGTTGTATTGCGTAAAAAAGGAGAAGACGGCGAAACCATTACCATTAGTGTCGAACTGCAATTTAGGGATGTTGAACTTGGTTTTAGGGATGAATATGGGAACGCCAGCTTTTTTAGATCTAAAATTATAGAAAACTTACTTTATAGCGATGAGCCAGCCTTGAGTTCGGACGAGTACAAAGCGTTATATGTTGATTTTTGCAATCGCCATGCTGATTTACGCACAAAAGCTAAGCGCAATGAGTTTCGTATGGCTTTGTTATCTGACCCTTACTTTAACGCATTTAAAGTTAAATTTGGTTACGCAATTACGTGTCATAAAGCACAAGGTAGTGAATGGCAAAATGTATTTGTGAAATGCAGTTCTCACCTTAAAACACTGACCCCAGACTACTTTCGCTGGCTTTACACTGCAATAACTCGTACCTCGTCTCAGCTTTATGTTATTGACCCGCCTAACGTTACGCCTTGGGGTGGTGTTACAAAAGTAGGAGGTAACTCTTATAATCCAACACAAAAATCAACTGAAGTAAAAGTAGAGACAGCTGAATCAATTAGCAAAAGTAATGCTGCTGAAGGTAATAGCTTAGTTATTAATGATGAAAAGTTGGAACCAAACGTTATTATACCTGAAGGTAATGTGTTTTTAGCGCGGTTATTTGCAGAGGTTAAAAGTGCTTTGATTGGCACAAATGTAGAGATACAAAATATAACTCATAACCAGTATCAGGAAGTGTATTTATTTCAGCTTGCTGAAGAGTATGCTACTGCACGTATTGTTTATAATTCAAGACAAAAGATTAGCTCAATTGCATTTAATCAAGATAGCCCGTTGGATGAGTTAATAAAAGCACGCCTTAACCATTTAGAGGGGATATTGATAAGTGGGTATACGGATACCAAGCCTTCGCAGTTAGAGTTTCCTGAAGAGTTTTTGAAGGAATTTCATGAAAAATTATCAGAAGTATTTACGCTTAATGATATTTCTATTCCTGAAGTGAGAGCCAGAAGCTTTGCTCAGCGTTATTGTTTTCAAAAATTCAATGAGATTGCTGTAGTTGATATTTATTACAATGGCAAAAGCCAATTTACTAAATTTATGGACCAGAAAAATCTTTCTAGCTCACTAGAGTTTTTAGACACAGTTGAAAACCTGATTGAAGAGGCGTTGAATTAAGATGGCCAGCATTAATCATGGGAGTAACACCTTAAACAACTCGGCATCATTCACAAGTAAAGATGTATTTGCCAAACGAAAAGCTGGCGATTTAGATGAGGCGTATCAAATAGGATTTAAATTGGTTCAATCTTTACCAAACGATGAATGGAACGTTAAAGCTTTAGGGTGGTGTTTGATTGATTTAGTAAAAAGAGAATCACAAGCCAACAATTTTGAAGCGGTAAATGTTTATCTTACTCAGCTAAATAATCTTTCGTTTGACCCAAGCGATAAAATGATAAATGACCAAATTGCTTTTGTTAATAACTTATCAAACCCAGCTAATAAAGAATTACAAAAAGCCAAAAAAGCCAGTAAAGACGGTCAACATCAGCTAGCTATAAACATCTACAGGCAAGTTCTTCATGAGCAGCCTGATAACCAAAAAATAATGATGAACATTGGTTGGGAGCTTTATAGATTAGCTAAGCTTCAATTTAACTCTGAAAACCTTAATGTATTTGCTGTTAAAAAATTACTTAATGATTATTTAAAACTTAATTGTGAAAAACCTTCGTTGTTACACTCTTTAGTACTAGGCGTTGCTGATAAATTAACCAAGGAAAATAACTTTAGTTTAGTGGGCTTTATTAAAGTATGGGGTATAGAGAACCTTCGTGATGAGGACTTTGAGGAATATTACGATATAAACACAGGTAAGGTATATCCGAGTTTAGCGGCTAAAGTTATACAACATGCGAGTAAACAAGCTATTGAACAGAGTGAACTTGATTTGTTATCTAAGATGTTGCCTCTGATTGATAGAGTTTTAGAGACATCAGAAGAGAAAATCTGGTTAGAATTAAATAAAGCTAGAGCATTAAATCTATTAGGTGATTATCAAAGTAGCTTTGAGCTTGCTGTGAATGTGGCCAAACAAAAGATTGGCGACTATTGGGTGTGGGAGTTATTAGGTGATATACAAATAAACTTAGATATTAATAAGGCGTTTAATTGTTATTGCCGTGCTTTATCATCCAATCCTGAAGAAAAATTTATTGCTAATTTAAGGTTGAAGCTGGCGCGTTTATTAACCGAAAAGGGAGATTTTTCTGCTGCTAAATATGAAGTGAACTCAGTTGTTGAAAGCAGAAATAAAGAGGGATGGGCCATACCTGAAAAAGTTAATGAGTTTTTGAATCAACCCTGGTTTGATGACGTTGTAGCCACCAAAAATAATGATGACTTATATAAAAAGTTTGCGAGCCAAGCTGAAGAAGTACTTTTCCAAAACTTGCCGTGGATAAAAGCAAACCTCGGTGGGGCATTTTCGTTACCTGATAAACCTAATAAAAAAAGAAGAAAAATATACCTTTATAATTCCGCCAACCAATTTCCAACAGAGATAACTCTACCAGAGCGCAGATTTCCTTTTAATAAATTTAGTGAAGGTACGCCTTTACAGTTTAAAGGCGAGTTAGATCCAACAACGAATCACTTTACTGCATTTCAATTTGAAGAAAGAGGTGGTTCCCATTGGGATGTTTTTTCTTTAGTTGTTGGTGTTGTTGATAATGTTAATGAAGATAAAAAATTAATACACGTGATATTTGATAGGGATGTAGACACTGTTATTCCTTTTTCTAGGTTGTCACAAAAGTATGAGGTGGGGGATTCAATTTCGGTCAAGTTATCTAAAAGTAAAACTAAGTATGGCATTAAATATTACTCTGTAGAAATTTCCAGTACTAGTGAAGCTCCTAGCTTAAAAATTTTTAAACCATTTAGTGAGGCTGTGCGAATTTCAAATGAGCTTGGCTTTACTGATACAGATATATTTATTGACCGAAACCTTGTTGATAAATTTAATATTCAAGATGGGCGAACTGTTAGAGGTAAAGCTATTTTAAACTTTAATAAAACGCGATCAACATGGGGTTGGAAGGCGCTAACAATAGATGGTGTTGACTAATAAACTATGAGAGCTGTCTCACCCAGTACTGCACTTTAGTACTTTTTATGCAACTTGGACTAAACGCCCGCTTTGCAAGGAAGCAGCTATGGAGCATTCTGAAAATATTTGCTGAATTAAAATTAAGTAACGTTATAAATTAAAGTTTTAAAATACATTATTTTGTATTAAATGGATTAATATGCTTTAGTGAGGTTAATGCTAAATACGTAGATATAAAAATAAAATAGGGAGTTTTTGTGATTTTTAAAGATATAAAACCGGATTTAATATACGTAGAGCTGCAAAGTGTAATTAAGGATTTGATTAACACCATTGAAGCATCAGAAGTTGAAACTACAGATAAGGAAATAGCCACATTTAGCCGCAATTTACTTAATGAGTTGGATGCTAATATAGCGGGCGAGTTAGATAAGCTAAAAGCTAACTCCGAGTGGGATACGTTTACAGTTGCATTTTATGGAGAAACAAATGCTGGTAAATCGACTATTATTGAAACGCTGCGCATTTTGTTAGCTGAACCTCAAAAAGTTTCCTCACAAAATAAGTTTAAAGAACTTGCTACCACATTAAATATCGACAGCGCGTCGTTTGAAAAAATTAACCAAGAAATCGCTGCGCTTAAAGATAATAAAGTTGTACTTGAGCAAAGCCTGAACAGCGTTAAAGACAAAAGTAATGAACAGCTTAGCAGCCTTAAAAACGAACTAGCTACGCTTAATAAAACAATCGAGTCTAAGCTTGCAGCGTTTAATATTTTCCAAAAAATTTGGCACTTTTTCAGCAAACTACCTGAAGAGGCACAAATAGTTACTAAACAAGAGCAGTTTGAAACTACAAAGTTAATACTTGATGAGAACGTTGCCCAAGCAGAAAACGAAGTGTCTGAAAATGATGAACGCTACAACGCTGCGTGTTTGAAATTAGAGCATATGCAGGGCGAGCTAGAAAAATTAGTGCCTTATGCTGACGGTGCCATTATTGGCGATGGCCGCTCAGATTACACTTTAGATAGCCAATCCTACTCAATGCAAGGTGATGAAAGTACGTTTACGGTTTTAGATGTTCCAGGTATTGAAGGTAAAGAAGAAAAAGTTGGGGAAAGTATTTGGAGCGCAGTACACAAAGCGCATGCTGTGTTTTATGTAACGTCTAAAGCGGCTGCACCACAAACAGGTGATGATAAAAACAAAGGTACCTTAGAGAAAATAAAAGAGCACTTGGGCGACCAAACCGAAGTTTATAGTATTTACAATAAGCGTATTACTAACCCTTTGCAGCTGCAGAAAAGTCAACTTGTTAGCGAAAGCGAGTTAGCTAGTTTAGCTGAGCTTGACACTAAAATGACGGAGCAATTGGGCGAAAACTATCAAGGTACTAAAAGCGTATGTGGTTTAGTGGGTTACCTTGCTGCTGCAAACTGCTTAGTCGCTGGCTCGGCGGATCATAAACGTAAAGAAAAGTTTATGAAGGATAATACCGAACAGCATTTATTGGATTACTGCGGATTTACTGACTTAAAGCAGTTTTTAGTTAGCGATTTAATAAAAGACTATAAAGTTAAAATTATCAAAGCCAACTTTAACAAAGCAAACCAAGTTTTAAAGAGTGCAAATAGCAGTATAACGGCCTTACGTGATGAAAAATTTGAACCATTACACACCAAATTAAAAGAAGAAATAGGTTCTGCTTCAGAACAATTAGATATTGCTTTAAGTAGCTTAAAAAGTAGGTTACTCACTTCAGTTGGTACCAGTATCAACACCTTTAAATCATCAGTGCGTAAATCGGTTTATTCTGAAATTGAAGATGATATAAGCAACGATGACTTTAAATATGAACTTAAAAGAGAAATTAGTCGAGCACAAAGTCAGTTTGATGAAAGCTTGCCAGAGGCAATTAATATTCAACTTAATGAGTTTGATAAAGAGGTTAATGGCATTGTAGAGCGTTTTCAAAAGCATGCAGGTGAGTTATTAGATGCTTATTCGTCTTTTGAAACCAATACAATTGCAAGCGATTTTAGTATATCTGTAGATATTGATAAAGGGTTTAACGTAGCTGGAATAATTGGGTCAGTTGTTGGTGCGGTTGCACTAGCCTTATCTGGTGTTGGCATAGCTGCGCTTGCTATAGGAGCTGTAGGAGTAGTAATTTCATTTGCGAAATCAATAGGCAGCTTTTTTAGTTCTAGCTATAAAATGTCTCAGCAGAAAAAAGCAACGGATGACAATATATACAAAATTGCCCGTGAGCTTGAAAACACGGCAAAAACAAATATAGACGAAGCGTTTAAAGAGCTTGAAGAAAATATTGATACCATAAAGTTATCTTTAAAAACTCCAATCGAACACACTGCATTAATTAATAAGATACTTTCAATTTCAATTGAAAAACTTCATAAAACATCAAGACAGTTAGACAAGGAACTATAATGGAAGCAACATTAAAAACGTTTAATACTCAAAAAGAGAGCACACTTAGTATATTAAACCAGTTGCATGCTTTTTTATTGCAGGGTGAAGGATTGGGTATAAATATTGATTCATCTTTAGTTAATAAATTAGATACGGCTATTAAGTCGCTCTCTGATGATAATTTAAAAATAGCTTTAATAGGTGGTTTTTCAGAAGGTAAAACATCAATTGCTGCAGCATGGATGGAGCGCTTAGATCAGTCAACAATGAATATTAGCCAACAAGAATCGTCTGATGCCGTATCGGTTTACAATGTTAGTAATGGGCTTCAGCTAATTGATACTCCTGGGCTTTTTGGTTTTAAAGAAAAAATAAATGCAGACAGTTCTGCAATAGAAAAATACAAAGACATTACCAAAAAATACGTGAGTGAAGCGCATTTAGTTTTATATGTGATGAATTCGACTAACCCTATTAAAGACAGCCATCAAGAAGATTTACATTGGTTATTTAGAACGCTTAATATATTACCGAGAACAGTATTTGTACTTAGCCGCTTTGATGAAGTGGCCGATGTTGAAGATATAAATGAATACAATGAAAACTTAAATGTAAAAAAAGAAAATGTGGTTAACCGTTTAAAAGATTTAATAAACCTTGAGCAAGATGAAGCTTATAGTTTATCTGTTGTTGCTGTTGCTGCTAATCCTTTTGATATGGGGACCGAGTATTGGCTTGATAATCTTGAAAAGTTTAAACAGCTATCTCACATTGAGTCGCTGCAAGCCGCTACAAATGAAAAAGTAGCCAGTAATGGTGGTGTTGAAAGTATTGTTGTTGAAGCTAAAAATAGCATTGTGAGAGATGTGCTAAACGAAGAGTTACCGCTTGCTATTGAGAACGACAAAAAGCTAGGCCAAGAGGTTGATAAAATGCTTGATGTTGTAGATACAATGAAAACAAAACTAACTAAAACTCAAAGTTTAATTTCGGATTCTCGTGTAGGGTTACGTGATTTTGTCACTAGCTACTTCTCAGACTTGATTTTGCAAGTTCAAGGTACTGACTTAGAGACATTTAATCAGTTTTTTCAACGAGAAGTAGGTGATGGTGGAGTTGTTATTTCATCAAGATTACAAAGTGAGTTTGACCGCTATTTACGCTCTGCCAATTTGGAAGTAAAAAGTATGGCGTCAAGCTTTACACAAGAGGTAAACCATTTTAATGATGCTGTGCTTGGGTACGGTAAGCAAGGTGTGGATTTACTTGTAAAAAGTAATGTTATTAACAATACGTCTGTTATTGCAGCTAGAGATGGAATAAAAAGTATTGCTGGTTTGGTCGGTATGGATTTATCTAATCTACTTAAATTTAAGCCTTGGGGCGCAGTTAAAGCTGCTAATGCTATGAATGGTGTGTTTGCTGCAGTGGGTATTGCTTTTGAAGCATGGGATAGTTACAAACAAGTACAAAAAGAAGAAAAATTCCAAGCTGCAGTAAAAGAGATGGTTAATAACTTTAATAATCAGCGTACAGAGCTTTTAGAGCTAGTAAATGGTGATGAGTTTGTTTCAAAGTTTTTCCAGTCATTTATTGAACTTGAAAAAGGCGTAGCTGAGCTTGAAAATAACTTAGCTGGGCGTACCGAGCAGCGTGATAACTTCCATAAATGGCGCATGACTGGTGAAAAAATTAAGCAAGAATTTGAAACGTTATAATTAATCGTCTGAGAGCACCTTGTAGAATGTAAATTATAAAAATAGCGATGTATTACATGCATCGCTATTTATTTACAAAGGTGTTTTTTTGTACAACTCACGCAAAATAAAAGGATAAAAAATGGAATTTGAAGAGTTTTTAATTACTTATATGGATGAAAGAAATACGGTGTTTTTAGAATCTCGAAGCAGTAAGCAACAAAGACTGTTTACTGAGGTTTATAGTTTAATTCGTCAGTATTTCCCACAGTGTGATTGCTATACAACGCATAATACCAAAGAAAAAAAACGTTATTTTAGGTTTGGTGTAAAAGATTTAAGTTTAAAACAAGGTATACCTCGTATTACGGTAAGTTTTTTTTCCGATGCTGTAAGAGTATCTCTTAATAGTAAGTTTTTTAAAGAAAAAAAAAGGATAGAGCTAACTTCAATAGAAAAACTTTCCCCATTTTTAGACAATATAAAAGAGCAATTAAATAGTGAAATGAATGGGGGTCAAAGAAACCCTATAGATTACTCTCAAGATGAAGAAACTACAGAACAAGATACTACTGAACAGTTCATTATAAATGATAGCAGTGAATTTGAGATATCTGCATCCCCCCTAAATCAAATATTATATGGTCCACCAGGAACAGGTAAAACCTATCACACCGTTCAAGCTGCTGTTAAAGCTGCAGAACCTTCTAAATATGCAGAAATTAAAATTGATGAGAATTTAGGTGCTACAGAGCTTCAAAGATCACAATTAACTGAGCTATATAAACAACTATGTGATGAAGGTAGAGTTCGATTTGTAACATTTCACCAAAGCTACGGGTATGAAGAGTTTGTTGAGGGAGTTAAAGCAAGGGAAACTGAGTCTGGTGATTTAACTTATGTTACAGAAAGTGGCATATTCAAGTCACTAAGTGATAAAGCTTCGGAGCCTTTTGTAAGTGAAGACAGTGAAATTAACCGTGATGGGCGAGTTTGGAAGTTGTCAATTGAAGGGACTCACGAAAATCCAGCCAAATCACACTGCTTAAAAAATAATATAGGGGCGATTGGCTGGAAGCACACTGGAGACTTAGCTGGCGGTAATAGAAATGATTACTATAAATCACAAGGTAAAAACAATCAAAATTCATTACGTTATTTTTCACAAGAGGCAAAACCTGGTGACCTTGTTTTATGCATCAACAGCAACTCGTCTGTTGAAGCAATTGGTGTAATTACAGGAGAGTATTTATATAACCCTAAGGGATTACCAACAAGAGATGATTTTTGCCATCAGCTTCCTATTAAATGGTTAGCTAAAGACTTTTCTGTTGATTTTAAAGTGCTAAACGATAACAAACAATTTAATTTACCTACATTTTACCCATTAAGTAGATTAAATGTTTCTAATACTATTAGTCATTTACTAGAAAATGATGTTGAGGTTTCTACAACTAAAATACAAACTAACCCTTCCAATTACGTTCTTATTATTGATGAGATTAACAGAGGTAATATTTCAAAAATATTTGGTGAGTTAATTACATTAATCGAACCATCTAAACGCTCAGGAAATAATAAAGAAGCGTTGTTTGCTACATTACCATATTCAGGATCACGGTTTAGTGTTCCTGATAACCTTTATATTATTGGTACTATGAATACGGCTGATAGGTCGTTAGCGATGATGGATACTGCATTGCGACGTCGTTTTGATTTTATAGAAATGATGCCACAGCCTGAGTTGTTTAAAGACAAAGTGGTTAAGGGGATTCACCTAGAGCAGCTACTTAAAACAATGAATAAGCGGATCGAAGTGCTATACGACAGAGAGCATACATTAGGGCATGCTTTTTTAATCCCCGTTTTAAATGCTTTAAATAGTGACGATAATGCTGAAGAAAAAGCCTTTAGTGAACTTAAAAACACCTTTAAAAATAAAATCATCCCGCTACTTGAAGAGTACTTTTTTGAAGACTGGAATAAAATTCGCTTAGTTTTAGGTGATAACCGAAAAGAAAAAAGTGAATTAAAACAATATATTTTTGTGGAATCGAAGAGCGAAAAATATAATGAAATTTTTGGTGAAAATCATGGTTTAGAAACCTACGAAGACACGAAAACCACATACACCTTAGCTGATTTTAACGCTCAATATTCAGTATGGAATAGTCCGAAAGCTTATCAAGCTATTTATGACGATACATTGCTTAAAAGCCTTGCGAACACTAATGATGATGCAGGTGAAGCTCCATCTTCGAGTGATCAGTAATGTCGGAAGTTAAAAAGCAAACTACTGTTTTTGAGTTTGGGTATTTGGGTAATGGTGATGATAAAAGTGACAAAGTACAAGCATCGCCCCAGATAAAACCTATTTCTGGAGAAGCATATAATTATTTAAAAAAATTATGTTTATGTGATGACTCAGAAAGTCGATTTATGCGCTTAAAGCAAGTTGATAATTGTGAAGTATTGCAAGTTAAAAACTATGCTGGTGTGATTTTCACTCCCGATGGAACCCAAATAGAAGTATTGCCTAAAGTAGCTAAAAATAGTGATGACAGTGCCTCGCGCGCGTCATTACTCATGATGCTAAAATCACTCAAGCAGTTTAGGCACTTACAAACTAATAACGCCAATTTAGCTGAAAATAAAATACCTCTGCTAGAGGTTTTTATTAGCCAGTTTTTAGCCTCTGTAAATACTTTAATAAAGCGCGGGCTTAAAAGTGACTACCTACTAAAAGAAGATAACGTTGCCTTTTTAAAAGGTAAGCTTTTGGTAGGTAAGCAGGTTAAGCATAACTTTATTAATAAACATAAGTTTTATGTTGAGTACGAAGAGTATTTACAAGATAGGCCGGTTAATCGATTAATACACACTGCACTTGTAAAGGTGAAAGGCTATAGCCGCAGTGCTAATAACCAAAAACTACTGCAAGAGCTGTTATTTGCTTTTGCAGACATACCACTAAGTAATAATGTAAAAAATGACTTTGCCAGCATTAAGCTAGATAGAGGAATGAAGTATTACGAAGCCCCTCTAGCATGGACAAAGCTAATTATTGATGGATTCTCTCCGTTAACGTTGCAAGGAAAAAGTAATGCATTTTCATTGTTGTTTCCTATGGAGGCGGTTTTTGAAAGCTTTGTTGCTCAGTATTTAAAAAAGCATATTACAGGTTTAGGTGAGGTATCTGCTCAGGTGAGTACTAAGTCTTTAGTTGATTATGGCAATACACCTTATTTTTTACTAAAACCGGATTTATATATTTCACGCAAAGGTGATACTGATAAAAATCATGACATTGTGCTTGATACAAAATGGAAGTTAATAAACGAGCAAAACTCTAAACGAAAAGACAAGTTTGGGCTTTCTCAGGCCGATTTTTATCAGATGCTTGGTTACGGTCATACTTACTTAAATGGTAAAGGTAATTTAGTCCTTATTTACCCTAAAACAGACGTGTTTAGCAGTGCATTCCCGCATAGCTTTAATTATGAAGGTGGTGCATTAAAGCTCTGGGTTGTGCCTTTTGATATACAAGCTAAGTGTGAAAAAAGAATAGATTTGAGCTGTTTAAATATCGGTCTTATTTAATATTAACGTTGCGAGTGGAGCAGTCGATGCAACCAATAGAAGAAATGATCAAAGAGTTGAGAGTACATGACTTAGATAATGTTGGTTGCAGCAATGTGGGAACTTTGTATTGGAATTACAAAAATAACCCAACAGTTAGAAACCTAAGCATATTAAATAAGTTTGGTAACGTTGCTAACAATACATTATTTCAAAGCAATGAAACTTGGTTAATAGATTTACTTGATAATAAAGATAAAGTTTATGCTAAAACATTAATTGATGAGCTAGGTTTAAAAGATGTTATCAGTCAACTAACAGTTAGATTTGAAGATCAACAAAGCAAAATACATCAATTAGAAAGTAAACTTATAGACGTTAAATCTGAAGCTGATTTTTTTAAGAGCTTAGATATAGCGTCAATTATTAGTAATGATAAAAAGTTTATAGAAATAGACATTACAGAGGAGTTTATTGAACTTAATTTTACTTTTGTTAGGCCTTACGTCAGAGCAGTTAAAGTTAGACAGCAAAATGCTAAGCATGAATTAGTATTAGAGCTAAATTCAGGCGTTGAGTTAACAGAAGAAATAAACATTCAAGCAATGTTTAAGCGACCTTTTCAAAGTCAGGTGAAAATGTCGGCTTATGTGTACCAGCATTTGCTCTGTCTCCATGATGTATTTTTTAGCTTAGTTAAAAATCATCAGCATGCACTTGAACCACTTAATAAGTTAGCACCAGACTTTATAGATGCAGTATTAAATAACGATATAGTTATTGAAGGCAGGCACACATTTGAACTATGTAGGTATTTAGGTGTGCTATTTGAGGTGGATTCTAGTGAGTTTCTTAGTTGTGTAAACGAAGTGAATAAAAGCCAATATATTCAAGTTGTAGTTGATAATAAGATTGAAGTGAATTTAATTGATTTTAGAAATTCACTCTCAATTTATAGTGCAGATATCGGTCCTGGGGTAATTGGCGAGTTAAGTGTGTTTAATATGGCTCTTTATCAAGCCGTTCAAACTTTAAGCAGAACACAAATTTATGAAAGGACATAACAAATAAATAAATTTATATCTATAGCTC
>NZ_JACGWD010000084.1:0-16871 GCF_014077565.1 Pseudoalteromonas sp. 5Ae-yellow | reverse complement strand
TACACTGGTCTTATTTAAGCTTCCAGCTAGACGAGAGGATAGAAGATATCCCCGATGGGTTAAGCCAAAACCATCTAAGTATCCCCATAAAAAGAAAGATGCCAGTCAGCTTAACTGACTGGCATTATGCGCGATGCATCCTTTTATAATTGCTCAGCTTTTATTAGGGAACTAATTAAAAGCTGTAAGTAATATTACCGTATAAAAAGCGTCCGTCTAATCCGTAAGGTGCATACGGGGTGTACGGGAATATTTGGCCAAAGTCAGAGTAACCAATGTTATCCACAGTTGCTTGTGGGTATTGATCGAATAAGTTGTTTGCACCAGCGGCAAATTTCCAATATTCGTCTGGACGGTATGCCACTTCTAGGTCGGTGATCCACTTAGGGTCTAGGTATTCATCGCGATCAGCTGTGGTTGATATATCAGCGACTTCACCATAACGTGTGGCACGAAGCGTTGTTTGCCATTCGTTAAAGTTCCACACTGCTGATAGATTCCATTTGCTATCTGGCGTGCCTTCTTCAAAGCGACCTACTTCACGACGTGCAAACACTACGTAGTCGTCACCTAGTGAGTTAAGTTCGCTTGGGTTGTCGTTTACGTGTGTTACTTCGGTGTCGTTAAAGTTAGCGGCTACGTTTAGGCGTAAATCACCTAAGTTGTCTAAATCTAAGTTATAAGTGGCAACTATATCTACACCTTGTGTGCGTGAGTCAATCGCGTTGGTAAAGTAACGTACTCTATCGGTATTTAGCTCACCGGCATTTTGTAGTATTTCAACAACTGCATCGCCCTCTAAGTTTTCAGACAATACAATACGGTCATCAATATCAATGCGGTAGGCATCTACTGTTAGGCTAAAGCTGCCTTGCGTGTACATAAAGCCCGCTGTTACGTTTACAGATTCTTCTGCGTCAAGCGGCTGTGCACCGAGTGCTTGCGCTGCTGCTGAATCGGTTGGGAATAAACCTACTTCAAACGGTTCGTTGTTCTCAAGCACGGTAGAGATTTGGCGGTACGAGCTTTGAGCAAGTGATGGCGCACGGAAACCGGTGCTAATTGCACCGCGCAGCGATAGGTTTTCAGTAATGCTGAAACGCGACGCAAGTTTAGAGGTAAACGTATCGCCAAAGTCGCTGTAATCTTCGTAGCGACCTGCTAAAACAAGGTTCCAGTTTTCTGTTAGGTAAGTATCAAACTCAACAAACACGGCTACGTTGTGACGGCTTTCGTCGGTTACGCTTTCTGGGCCAAAACCAGCTAATACTTGTGCGCCACCGGCTGCAATTTGATTACCGTCGCTATCAAGAGCAGTAATGTAAGATGCTTCTTCACCTTGCTCTATTTTGTAACTTTCGTGGCGGTACTCTGTACCTACGGTAAAAAATACGTCATCTGGTAAACCAAAATCTAGAACTGTATTTGCCGTAGCGTTAACTAAAAACTGATCGTAAACCAGTGCGCCGTTGTCAAATTCGGTTGGGCTGTCGGCACCTAGCGATGTATTAATGCTATTTACAACGCCAAAGCCAAAGTCGTTACGGCCGTAGTTGGTACTTACATCCCAAGTCCACTCGCCTGTTTCGCCTTTTAAACCTAGTGCAAATGAGTAATCTTGTACATCGGTTTCAATTTGCGGCAAAAAGCCGTCTGGGTATACTTCTAACACGTTGCTGTCGTCTTTTGCACTGCGGTAAAAACCACCTGAATTACCTTCGCGTTTTGAGTAACTACCAAACGAGTATAGGTTTAAGCCATTATCTAAATCGTAACCCATGTTGTAAAACAAAGCGTAGTCTTCAAGGTCGGCTTTACCAAAGCGGTGGTTGTAACGGTCGATAGTAAACTCGCGTGGGTCTAAGCTGCCGTCATCAAGTTTGGCGTATTGTGGGCGCGGGTCAAAGCCAGAGCGTTGAGTTGAGTCGTTATCGCGGTACTCAATAGATACGTTTACAAAGCCGTTATCAGATAACGCAAAACCAGAGTTTGCACTAACAGTGCGTGTTGCACCGTCGTTTACTTCTCTGTCGCCACCGGTATTAAACGCTAAGTCGCCGTTAGCATCTGCATAGGTGCTTTCTAGCTGGGATACACCAGCCATTTGAGTATCGTATTTACCGTACGTTACGCTAACGCTACCGCCTTCTGAGGCATCTTTAAGTACAATATTAATTACCCCAGCAATTGCATCAGAACCGTACTGTGCGGCTGCGCCATCACGCAGTACTTCAACACGTTTAATTGCAGAGGTTGGGATCATGTTCAAATCAACAGCGGTAGAGCCTCGGCCAACAACACCTGCTAAGTTTAATAACGCGCCTGCATGGCGGCGTTTGCCATTAATTAGCACTAGGGTGTGATCGGGTGCTAAGCCACGTAAAACAGCTGGTTTTGCATGGTCAGTACCATCACCCATAGTGGCACTTGGGTAGTTAAAGCTAGGTACTTGGTTTGCTAGTATTTGGCTTATTTCTAGCTGACCCGTACTTTGCATATCACCGCTGGTAATAATATCTACAGGTACGGTACTTTCGGCAATACTACGTAAACTTCTACGTGTACCAGTAACCGAAATGACTTCAATACTTTCTTGAGCTTGTGTGTCTTGCTCAGCAGCAAACGCTGGTGAATAAGACGCGCTAAGCGCAGAGGTAACGGCCAGACTAAGTGCTACTTTTTTGGCTGATAATTGCTTTAACATGATGTTGATTCCCTTAAGGGCTGCTGACTATTGATTTTTAGAAGGAGCGCATCATATAGAAGCGGCTACCCTAGTGCAAAGATAAAAACTATCTAAGATATTCTAAGTTGTTAACACATAAAGCTGGGGCGTGTTGCCTTGGTGATTGAATTTGCAGCAGTATGTTTGGCTTTTAGGCAAGGCAGAGCCTATGTAGTGTGGTTACTCCCCATAAATAGGCGATAACGCAGCATAAATGCCAAACATGCGCTGCCCTTTGGGTTCTTTCTAGGAACGATTAACTCTTTGTTACTCAGTTTTTACTTAGCCCACTAGGTTACAAACCTCGCGCCGCGATTAAATCGCTCCTAGATTGAACAAATTTCAATCCACAAAGGCCAACACGCCGCAGTGTTTACGCGCGATATAGGCGTTTAGATCGTTGTAGTTCCAATCTTGTGTCGAATGGTTGCGAATTCAAGGGGAGCGTGGATAAAAGTTATTAAAAAGTAAAAAGGCCAAGCAAGTGCTCAGCCTTTATAAGGTGCTAACCTACGTGAATAAAATTATTCAGGCGCAACTTCAAGTGTTGTGAATAAAGCATAACGGCCAGCGTCTACGCCTTCTTCGTTTACTTCAACATCGTTAGATGTTTCTATTAGGTATAAGCCAGGCTCTTTCCACGTAGTTGTGAACATACCATTTTTATCGGTAGTTACTTTTACTTCGCCACGCTCGTTACGGTAACGAGTGTCACCTTTTAAAATGCTTACTTCAATACCTTTACCTGCAGGTTTGCCATCTTGTAGAAGTTGGAAATGTGCTTGCTCGCCTACAAATAAATCGTTTGGATGCGTTGGACCGCTAAGCTCTAAGCCTAAACCTAACTGTGCAGGCTTTGAGGTGCCATTTCGGCTTACAAATGTATCTACTGTTGAAACAACCTTCGTTGTAGTTACATCTTTTGCATTGCTAGGTAACTCGGCGTCTGTTTTTTTACCAAATACGCGCTTGCGCTTACCTTCTTCGTTTTTATAGAAGGTCATGTACATTGGCTTTTGGGTCATTGCAATATGGTAAGTGCCTTGCTCTGTTAAGCTTACTGCAGCTGAGCTTTTACGCTTTAAGTAATAAGCACGAATGGTTTCAGATACTGGCTCACCATTAGGCGCAAGTGCCATTAATAATGTGTCGTCGTACTCGGCGCCTTTTTCTTTAGGTTTAAAGGCTTTGTCTGGTGCAAAAATTTCGTTTGAAATACTTGCGTCAATCATTACGTAATGCGCTTTATCGCCTGATAAAGATGTATGCGAAGGTAGTAACCAACGTCCGTGTGCACTTGCTGAAGTTGACACTAAAGCAGATAAGCTCAATGCGCCGATTAATGCCGTTTTTAATAAATTAATTTTCATTGTATTTCCTTAAATTTAAATGATTAAGTAGCAGCTACTTAGTGCTTACAGTGACGAAGCTTTTAGAAAACTCGTTTTTACCATCAATTGTTAGCTTGCCTGATTTAGTTAAATCAAGCTCAACACGGGTGTAGTCTCTGCCGCCTTCTTCGCGTACAACTTCAATATTTAGTAAGTATTTGCCTGGTTTTACTGGGTTACCGTCTAAATCATTACCTTGCCAATTTATAGTGTAAGTACCGGCGCGTTTGGTTGCGCCGCTAATGCCGTCAAAATTAATGTCGGTTTTACCAGCTTTACGCCACCATTGGCGTAAATCTTTAAACCATTCTGCTTTTTGCACCCAAAGTGCCAGCGTTGTAACGTGTTTGCGCTCTGGTGTTTCAAGCCAAACTGCAACGTATGGGCGGTGATATGGTTGTACTTCTAAGTCAGGAAGCGTTAATTCAACCTCTAGCTGTGGTGTTTTTGCATGCGCTGATGTTTGAAAAAACGCAGCTACAAGTAGTAACGTGGCGCTTATAAATAATTTAACCATTAAGACACTCCTTTTATTTGTGGAACCCAACATAAATAAATAACCAGTGGAGTTGCGACTCCTAGTACGGTTATCCATATTCCTGCTAAGCGTTTTTTTCTATTTTGAAACAAAATAATCATGCCGGTGATGGCAAATAAAATCATTAGTACGGCCGATATATCAATTACCCAACTCCATACTTCACCGCTGTGGCGGCCTTTATGTAAGTCGCCAATAAGGCTTAAAAAGCCACCTGTTTGGTAATCAAGATTTAGCTCGCCAGTTGTAAAATCAAGCTCTGCGTAGGCAAACCCAGCAGGCAGTGGGTAGTCGAGCATGACAAGCGCGTCTTCTTTTTCCCACTCAATGCTTTTTACTTTTGTAAGTGCATATTGCTCGGCTAGGTAAGCTTCTATTTCAGGGTAAAGCGTTGGCAGCGTATTTAGCTGTTCATTTGCTTTGGTAACTAGCTCAGCTGGAATTACCGCCGTTACTTGGCCGTTATTTTTATCGTTTTTAAGCCAATCAATATGGTTGAGCACAATGCCGCTAACGCAAAATAAAATAAGCAAAAAAAACAAAGCTGTAGAAATATAAATATGTAGAGCACGGCTTGTACTATACAAAGCCCGCTTATTAATAAACGACATAAAAACAGTAAATAAATTAAATTTACAACATGATAATGATTTGCATTAGCTATTACAAATTTACTTACTTATCTTTACATAAAAACTTTAAAACAAAGGTAGTATGCAGGTAAAAAATGAATATTTAATGCTTAGGAGGGCTGGAGGGTCTTAAAATAAGGTAAATCATTACCGATACTTCTATTACTGCAACGAGATAAATAACCCAAATAGGGGCGGCTGAATACAGTAAAAATATAAATCCAATTAACATGCCAATGGCGGCGTAGCATTTGGCTTTAACAGGCACTACTTTATGAGCTTGCCACTGCTGCAGAGTTACACCGTAACGAGGGTGGTTTAACAGCCATTGTTCAAGCGCGGGTGATGAGCGAGTAAAGCAGGTGAGCGCTAAAATAAAAAATATAGTGGTAGGCATGACCGGTAACACAATGCCAATAATACCCAAGGCTACAAGTATTAAGCCAAGCGCTTTAAACCATAAGTTTTTATAACAAATAAACACTGCTTTTATATTCACTTAGGCTCTTTTTAGGCGTGTTATGGTATCTCTAATTGTAGGCTAAATAGCTATTAATTCGAAGCTTAAAATCAATAAAAAAGGGCAAACTAAGTTTGCCCTTTTAAAAATAAATGCGGTTAACAGTTTAGAAGTAGTAACCAATATTTATGTTGAAGCGACGTTCTGTATCGCCATCACCAATAATTGTTCCGCCAATAAATGGCTGGTTACGTGCTTGAATAAAGTCGAAGTAACTAAAGAAACCACCTGCAGCAACACTCATACCCGTTACGTTCATCCATGTATCTGCGCTGTCGTCAGACTTGTCATAAATAATGCCGTAATCGTTGTAAAATTGAATGTCGGTAACTGGGCCCCAATCAAGCGAGTAATTATAAGCAACGTTAAAGTTAGTCATAGTTGCTTCGCTAGATACGGTATCGTAATAAGCATACGCACCAACAACAAAACGGTCGCTACTGTCATCTAGGTCGTAGTCGTATTCACCGTGTTGAAATTGGATATTCCAGTTGTTAATTGTGCTATCAACATGAAATGCCCATGCACCGTAGTTACCTGCACGGTCGTTACCGTCATGTAAGCCACCACTTAATAATGATACACCCACATCGGTAGTTATATTTTTGCTGTGCTCAATTTGATACGTCGCACGCCCGGCAAACGTATTGTATTCACCAATATTGTTACCTTCAGTAATCCCAGCTTCAGAATCATAAGTACCACTTCCAACTATATCGTAAGAGTAACGCTTGCTTTTATCGGAACCACCGTCTACTCCACCTAGCTCATCATTTTTGAAAAAGCCTAGGTCTAGCTTCCAGTTATCTTTAAGTTTACGTTTTACTACTACACCTAAATCAAAGTCATCTTCTAGGCCAACATAGTAGTTAGTACTAAAAAAGTAGTTGTGTGAGTTATATGGGCCATTACCAAAAGGCACGGGTGCAATACCTGCTTGTCCTTCCCAGCCATCTGCAAACTCGTAACCTAAGTAAGCATATTTAACAACGGTCATATAATCGTAAAAACGTACTTCACCGTTCAGTGAAATATCGTTAATTTCACCAGATACATTTATACGGAAAATATCAAAATCAAAATCGCCACCGCGATCTTGGGTATCTTCATCGTATGTGTTGGTGCTGTAATTAAAGCGTATTGCTCCACCAACTTTAATGCCTTCATCTTTTTTCTCAGGTTCAGCTGCGGCAACTTCAACTACTTTTTGATCAGATTTTTTACTGATGTTTGCAACTTGTTGTTCGTGCTGCTTATTAATTTGCTGTTGTTTTGTTTTTTCATCAGCTAACTTATTTTCAAGCAGTTGCATTTGTTGCTTTAGCTGTTTAAGTTGGCTTTGTAGTGTGTCTAGATCATCAGACGCATAAGAAGTGCTTGTAACACCACCTAGGACTAGTGCTAGTGTTAATTTTGAGAGTTTAGTCATAATAGCCGCTCTGCTTGTGATTAAAAAATAAAAAATTCAAGACGTCAGAAAACGCCTTACGTTTAGAGTAAGTACAAAACTATGTGTTTTTTTTATTGTTTATTCTTTAGGAGCTTGAGTAAGTGCACCAACTTCTAGAAGGGGCGATGCATCTAATTTATCTGCATCCATCATTGCGGCTACACGCTGCATTGATGAGAGTAAAAGGCTCTGTTCCCACTCAGCAAGCGCAGAAAACTTTTCAATAAAGTGTTCTTGCAATGGCTGAGGTGCTTTATCAAGTAACTCTTTTCCTTTATCGGTGAGGTATAAGCTCACTCTGCGTTTATCCATTTGACTGCGTACGCGTGTTACTAAGTTTCTGCTTTCTATTCTGTCGAGAATATTGGTAACCGTTGCTGGGCTTAAATTTACATTTTGAGCAATACGGCTCGCCGTTATTCCATCGGTTTTTTGCACTTCTTGCATTATAAGCAATTGTGGGCCAGTTAAACCCGAAGTTTTATTTAGCTGCTTAGAATGTAAGTCAATCGCGCGGATAACTTTACGTAAAGAAACCAATAACTCGTCATATTTTTGCATTTGCTTATCTCGTCGATGGGGCGGTAGTTTGCCGTAATCGCGAAATGTTACACATCAAATAAATTGAATTCAAATAATATATTGTACTTTAGCCCGCTTTTATTGGTTTTTAATAGTTAGAGCAGTAACTAATGTAAAATTATATTGTTTAAATATTGGTAAATTTTCTTAGCACCTTGTGTGCATTAAGTTGCGCACAGTACGTATGTTGTGAATAATTGGCAAGTCTTATTGTATAGACTTTAGTATTATTCATTTACAGCTGTTAGTACAAAGTAATTGTTTGTGAGTTTACTGTATATGTATTAATCGGCAATGAACAAATTCAGCAATCAATATTTAATATCAATAGCGTATACTTTAAGCATGCATTATTGTTTAGATGTAAACATTAAAAATCTTTAGTATCAGTATTATAGGGGAAGGTATGAAATTATCGCCATCAGTTAGCATTGAGCAAAGCGAATCCGGACTTGAGTTTATTAAAGTAGCTAGTGAAAAGTGCGACGCAAAAATATTTTTGCAAGGTGGGCAAATTACCGAGTTTATCCCTAAAAATAACAAGCCACTTATTTGGGTTTCACAAGAGGAAACCTATCAAGAAGGAGCGAGTATTCGAGGCGGTATTCCTATTTGTTGGCCGTGGTTTGGTACACACGCTAATGATGGGTGGCCTGCCCACGGTTTTGCGCGCACAAGCGTATGGCAAGCCGATGAAGTACACGAATCTGATGAGCAAATTACAGTTAGTTTAAAGCTCCCCATGAAACTTGTTAATACAACGTATTGGCCGCATCAGTGCGCATTAAAAGTTGAGTTTATATTAAGCGATAAATTACAGGTTCGCTTAACGACCACTAACTTAGGAAGTGTGCCATTTAGCTTTACTCAAGCATTGCATACCTATTTTCCAACTTCAGATATTACAAATACCCATGTTGATGGTTTGCAAGGCGCGCAATATATTGAGTTTAGTGAAGGGCCATTTGTACAAAATGATGTTGTAAACCTTAATCGCGAAACCGATATGGTTTATACACAAGCAAATGCAGTACAAACCATTAACACGCCAGAAGGTGTTATTAATGTGAGCCGCGAAAACTCAAGTTCGTGTGTGCTGTGGAACCCATGGATAGAAAAATCAAAACGCTTATCTAACTTTGCTGACGATGAATATAAAACAATGCTGTGTCTAGAGGCCGCTAATGTACTGGCAGATGAAGTAACGCTTGAGCCAAAACAAAGCCACACCTTAATAACCACCATTAGTTGGTAAGTAATTAAAGCAGTAATAGGGATAAATAGTGTTTAACAATCAACAAATAATGGATTTACCAAAGCATAGTGATATTAGCTTTAAGCCATTGGCTGATAAAGCCTTATTACATACACAACTTAGCTCGCTTCTGTTTTATGTACCGCTAATTGGAGCGCTTATTGCTGTTTGTTATTTTAATGAAGCCTTTGCTAATAACGCACAAACATATTTACTAATTGGCATGCCAATTTTGGTGGCCGTATCTATGGCGTACAACATGATAAGTGTGAGGTTGCGAGGTTTTGCAGTGCGAGATCATGACATTGCTTTTAAAAAAGGCGTTATTTGGCAACAAGTGACGGTATTACCTTTAGCGCGTGTACAGCATATGGAAATACACCAAGGGCCAATAGAGCGAAAACTTAGCCTTGCAAGCATTAAATTATTTAGCGCTGGCGGTGTAAGTGCCGATTTACAAATTAGTGGGCTAACCCATGATGATTGTAAAAATATGCGCCAATTTGTACAAAACTACCGCCAAGACGACGCAACTACTCAGGCAGCTTTAGTCGATGAGTAATACAACTATCGAAGATAAAGCCAGCCCTATTTACTGGCAGAAAGTATCGCCCTGGGCACTTTTATACTTTGTTGTGCACTTTAGTGTGCGCTTTGTAAAAGATGGCCTTTTAAACTTACTGCCCATGCTTGTCGTGTTTGTTACTCAAGTAGAAAATAAGTTGTTTTGGGCGCAGGTTGCAGGCGGTATTGCACTAATTTTGCTACTTGTTTACTCATTTTTATATTATTTAAATTTTAAGTTTAGTATTAGTAGCGACAACGAAATATTGCTTAACAAAGGTGTATTTAAAAAAGAGCGACTTACGCTTAAATTTGGCCGCGTGCAAAACGTTAATATTGCCGAGCCGTTTTATTTTACCCCCGTAAACTTAGTTAATTGTATTTTTGATGCCGCTGGCAGTGTGTCGCAAGAAGTTGTTTTACCTGGTGTCACTAAAGATTATGCACAGCAAATTCGTAAACAAATATTTGATTTTAAAGCGCAGCAACAGCAAGAAGCACCAAATACTGAACAAAGCGAAACAGACACTATCGAAAACAGCCTAAGCATTAGCAATAAAGAAATAGCCAAATTTGGTTTAATGTCGAATATGGCTATTTTAGCAATCGCTGCTTTTGCTCCTTTTATAAACCTAATTGTTGATTTTTTAGAGAAGCAAATTATTGCGAAAGTAGAAGGCTTTTATCAACAAGAGCTTGGTATGCTGGCCAGCGCTGCTACCTTTGCGATGATCACCTTAATTGGTTTGTTAGTTGTGGTGGCTGTAATGCTATCGGTGACTATGTCGCTTATTCGCTTTTATAATTTTGAGCTTTATTTTAAAGGTCAAAAGTTTAAACGTATTGCTGGCTTGTTAGAGCGCCATCAGCTTTCTATGAGCATGGACAAGGTGCAATCTATTGTTATTAAACAAAACCTAATGGGGCGATTACTAAAGCGATTTACCGTTGAGTGTTTACAAGCAAGTAGCGGCGGAATAGCAGCCGGTGTGGCGGCTAAAAAAAATAAACAAACGTTAGTATTACCTGTATTAAATAGCGAACAAGTTGATAGTGTATGCCAATGGATTTACCCGTGGTTTAATAGTAAAAAACTCGCTTTTAAGCGCGCAGAGCGAGCGCTTTTGTATAAAAATTTAGGCTTTTATTCACTGTTACCCAGTGTATTAGTGTTTGGCTTTTGTTTTATTGCAGATATTAATACTTTGATAAGCCTTGGTGTTTTAGTGGTGTTTTCTGGCTTGGTGACTTTGTCGTATCAGCGTTATGGTTATTACATGCATGAGGATAATGGTCGATTTTACATGGTTGTACGCAAAGGTATGATTGGCGTTCATTACCGTGTTTTTGAGCTTTATAAAGCGCAAAGTGCGCGCAGTATAAGTACGTACCTAATGAGAAAGTCAGGCTTAAAAAGCCTGTATATACAACTTGCTTCAGGCTTTGTATTTATGCCCTACATAAAGCAGCAAGATGCTGACTTTATTATTGATTTTACAATTAAGCAGATTGAGTCAGATACTCGCAGCTGGATGTAAAACTTCTGAACTAATCAATAACACTTAAAGTTAACTGGGCTTTGGCTAAGTTACTTCTCCATCTGTAAAGACAGTAACTTAGCCTGATATACATCGTGCTTTTGATCATCTCGTTCAAACTTAATTGCCTTTTCCAGTAGGTTTTTGGTTTGTCGAGAGTTCCCTTGTTGGTAGTGAATTTTAGCTAGCTCTAAATATAACTCTGCAATGTAGGGAGCTTTTGCGATTGCTTGTTCAAGGTGATTTTTAGCTTTGCCTATCAGCCCTGACTGCAAATCGTTTTTAGCGACTACGAGTAGCTCATAAGGATCTTTTTCTTTATTAACTAAATGCTTTGCTAATTTTTCTGCTAGTTCGTTTTTCCCCAGCTGCTTTGCTAAAAGTTGATAATTACTAAGTAAGTTAATACTCAATACTTGATTATTAAAAGCGGTTTCATAAATTAATTCTGCATTTTTCACATCGCCAGCCCGACGATGCAAAATGCCCGCTATATTAAATAATTCAGGATCATTGGGAGTGTATTTGTTTGCTTGTAAAATAAGTGAGTAAGCAATATCCAGCTGTTTGCCTGCTAACGCTGTTGCAGCTAAATTACTATAAAACTTAGAAACTAAATCGTTATAATCTGCACTACTTGAATAAAAGCTGCGACGGGTAGGAAAGTAGTCGATTAAGGTGCCCGCTCTGAAAAATTCAACAATATTATCATCTTTTTTCTCTACTTTTGGGGCGTATACTCTTGTTCTAAAGTGGCTTGCTACATAAACAACATTATTTTCTTTTGCGTATACAGGCTGACTTGTTACTTCTTGAAAGCTCGTTTCTAATCCGAGAGCTTGTGCATAGCTTTGTGTTAAAACAGTTAAGCTAATGCAGTTGCCTTGCGAAAGTTTTAAGGCTTGGGCTGAAGTAAGTGTATCGCCGTGGTATTTAAAGTTAGCTAAGTTGCTTTCGAGGTAGTTGTAAATAATGCGGTCATGACGGATTTCAGACTGTTTTTGTTTTTCGGCATAGGCTAAAAATTTTTCTTTTTCAGCATTTGGCAGCTCGAAAATACTGTACTCAGAAGGAGTGTCGAGTTTATTAAACAAAGAATGGTTTAATAGTTGTTCAAGCTCTATTTGTTGTTCTACTTGGTGAACCTTGGTTGTGTTACATCCAACTAAATATAAAAAAGTAATACAGACTGCTATTTTATAAAACATCATAAACCCACTCCATTGTTAAATTTTACATTACAATGTGGTGGGTTTTTAATCAAGCACTTGCTGTACTGCGTTTACTTGAGCGATTTTTTTGTGATTGTTTTTTACGTTTACGGCGGGTAAACCACAAGTAGAAACCAGTACCTGCTAGCCACACTGGGCTCAAACCAATTACGCACCACAGTATTTTACTTATTAGCCCTGCAAAGTAGCCAAAATGAAGTTTTCTAAAGCTATCAATTACTTGCCAGCCAACGCCAACTTCGCGAATATCCCAGTTAGTTAAATGTTCGCCTGTATGCTTATCGTAGCTAACCGTATTGGCATATTCGCTCGCAAGTGGGTTATTTGTATCGACTTCGCCGAATAAGGTGATATTTTCGTCAGGCTCGAGTGGCATAACTAAAAACGTACCATTAAAAGTGGGTATTTGCTTTTTACTGTCATCGAGTATGTGTTGAAACGAAATATCGCTACTGTGCAAGTTTTTGGTTAGTACAAAGTGCTCTTCCTCAGCGTGTTCAATAACTTCGTGATACCACACCGCCCAGTTAAAGTAGCCACCTGTGATAGCTAAAATAATAATGATGGGCGACCCTATCACCCCCGTCATTTTATGAATGTCGCTAAGTACAATTTGCAGTGTTGCACGCCAGCGCACACTAAATAGGCGCTGCCAAAATTTACGATAAATAATGAGTCCTGTAATACCTAATACCAATAAAAACAGAGCAAAAAAGAAGCCTAGTACTGTGCCTGTTTGACCTGGCAGGTTTTTAAAGTCGTTAAGTAAAAAGGTGTAATGCAGTTCTAAAAACCAATCAGTAAAATAATGGCTGGTACCAACAGGCTCTGACAAAATGTCACCCGTATACTGGTTTAAATGAAACTTATACCATTGCTCTGTCCCGCGTTTAACTAAGTAAACCCGATCAGCAGTATCATCGTTAAATATCTCCCAACTACCTACTACATACTCAGGGTAAGCAAGCTCTGTTTTTGCGATTAATTTGTCGATTGGCATGCGCTCTGGCAGTGCTTTTACAACATAGTGACTGCTTGGCATAAGTAAGCCATCTATTTCACTTTTAAAAACTAATACGCTCCCTGTAATACTAATAACAATCAAGGGAATGAGAGCTATAAGAGCGATCCAACTGTGAATTTTAAAAAGAGTTTTTCTCATAGATAGTTTTATATATTGCAGTTAATGACTTGCGCATGATAACAACTATCATTTTCATTTGATAGCTTGTGAGTAGGTTTCCTATTAAATAAGTAAACCGTGAACTTAATTCTACGGTTTTTGTATACCTAGCTTGCCAGTACCTAAAATAAGAATGTCTTATTTAGTTGAGTTAAATTTACGCGGCTCTACAATGCCGCGCTCATAGTAAAAGCCTTTTAAAACAAATGTTTATTAAATGTTTTTATTTCTGTTTTTAATTAACATTTATGTAACGAGCGAGGTTACTTTGGTGCATTATTTGCCTATATTGTCTTCTTTTATTTTGGTTTTTAGTTTTTTACCATTACTAAGCAAAATTCGAAAAAATCGTAGTGTCTCTGGTTTGTCACTATTAATGATGACATTTGGATTAGCACAAAGCCTTTATTTTATAACCTACAATATTTATTTTGAGCGTTTTTATATTGCGTTACCATTTATTGTAACCGGTGCGTTAAGCGGACTTATTTTGTATTTTTTTGCACGTTATAACGCAGCTAAACGAGAACGGGTACAGTTGTTTACTATGCTAGGTTTTTCGTTACTGCCTTTTTCACTACTTTTGAATTCAAGCCTCGATACTGCAACGGTATTAAGCGCTTTAACGTATGTTGGCCTTGTGATGAGTTCGGTACGTGTTATGCCACAAACTTATAAAACATTGCGTACGGGTAATGTAAGTAATTTAAGCGCGCGCTACTTTAGCTTGCAGTTTATTGCTGGTATTTGCGGCTTAGTTGTTGAGCTTACAACAGCGGCTCCAAGCACGGCGCACTTACTTATGTTTATTATGCTGCTGCTTACCAATGCTGTGCAATTTGGTTGTATGCAATATTATAGAATGCGGCCTGTAATGGCTTAAAAACAAGCTACTTAAGTTCCTATTTAGCCTAATTTATGGCAAATTACTTTATCTAATAAAAGGATAAAGTATGAATTGGAATCAGTTTGGCTATATTTGCCGTGTTAATAGCTCTAAAACACTAAGTACAGAGCAAAAAGATGAGCTGAGTACACCGCCCCATTTAAATATGCATGCCAATAGCGGGTCGCATAGTAAATTAGCGCATAATCTGGCGACGCAAATTGCATCTCAAGATGAGGCAACATCGCAAAAGCAAGCTACGTATTATCAATGTTTACCGGAATTAGTTAACGAATTTAAGTTTGAACACAAGGGCTGGCTTAGTTACTTAACCATTGTATTTGTTATTTATGTTTTATCCTCTTTGTTGTATCAGTCTTTTGTTGTGCCTACTTTTGTAGAGATATATAGCAAGCATACAGTTTCTTTAAATCATGTATTTGATGATTATTTTACGTACTGGTATGTACCAATTATTTTACTCGTTTTATTGCTGAGTGTTATTTTTACCGTTATTTTAAAGCTAAAAAATGTAAGTGCTCTCACAGAGCTAAAGCCTTTTTCGGGTTTATTTAAATTTCTTATTCCTCGTCAATTAATTAATGAGCATAACTCTTTAATTACCACGCTATTATTTCCAAGTAATCATAAAGAAGGTGTTAAAGCTTCTACACCCCAAACTGAGCACTTAGCTCAATGCGAGCTGCTAGGTTTAGAGACCCAAGAAGAATTTAAAGCGCTACTAAAGCTGCAGCTAAAGTTACTTAATACACATATTAAAAGCTTTATAAGTAAGCTCGTTATTGTTTATGGTTTGGTTATTGTTGTGTCTATTTGCTTATTTGTGAAAGCGGCTTATCAACCACTATTTATGCTAGGAGAAGTGCTATGAGAACAAAAGGATTTACGTTAATAGAGTTGATGGTGGTGGTGTCCATTATTGGTATTTTAGCTGCGGTTGCGCTACCTCAATACAGTAAGTATATACAACGAGCAGAACTTGTTGACCCGCTTGCAATGGCTGCTGCCATTAGAGAAGACGTTACGGTTTATTATCTTGAAAACAGGCGTTTTCCAGCAAGTAATGAACAAGCAGGTGTACCTGCAAGTAAATTTTTGATTGGTAATCGGGTAACGGGTATTACAGTTGATAATGGTGCTATTCATATTAGTTTGGGTAATAAAGCTTCACAGCTTTTGCAAAATACAGTTTTAACATTCAGACCCGCAGTTGTAACGGGAAGCCCTACAAGCCCGATTGCGTGGTTATGTGGGTTTGACGAACCGGTAACTGGCATGCAAGCGGTTGGCGAAAATAAAACAACAGTACCAAAAGAAATTTTACCTTCAGCGTGTATATAAAATAGTTTAGGGGATTAAAGTGCAATTAGCTATTCATCAAATTGATGCGTTTACGAATGAGTTATTTAAAGGTAATTATGCGGCAGTGATCCCACTAGAATCGTGGTTAAGTGACGATTTAATGCTAAAGATTGGCGCTGAGAATAACGTATCTGAAACTGCTTTTACCTGCCTGCAAGACGATGGAAGTTTTGTTATTCGCTGGTTTTCGCCGTTAATGGAAATCGATTTTTGTGGTCACGCCACACTTGCGGCTGCCTATGTTTTATGTGAAGAGCATAACATATCGCAAATTCGCTTTATTGCTGATGCGGTGGGCGAGCTAATCGTTAATAAAAACGCTGATGGCAGCTTTGCAATGACCTTTCCAAAACAAGCACCGGTTGAAGTGCAAAATGTGCCGCAGCAACTGCTTGATGGCCTGTCTATACAACCGAGTAAAGTGCTTAAAAATCGACAAGCCTACTTTGTTATTTATGAAAACGCCGATCAAATACTTGAATTAAAAACTAGCTCAGAGCTTTTAAAAACGCTTTATCCACTTGATGTAGTGGCCACTGCTGCAAGTGCTGAATATGATTTTATATCTCGTTATTTTTGGCCTGCAAGCGGTGGCGACGAAGATTATGTAACAGGCTCTATTCATACTGGTTTGGCACCTTACTGGGCGCAGCAATTGGGTAAAACTACGTTAACTGCTTATCAGGCTTCAAGCAGAGGCGGGTATTTACTATGTGAAGTGGGTGATACAACCGTCACCTTAACGGGGCATGCTGTAAGGTATTTAAAAGGCACTATTTATATTTAATTAGGAGCTTTATATTTGACAAGGAACAAGGTTTAATTATTTATTTCAAAATCATACCAACTGCTTGTTTTTTATTATTATACTAGGGCGTGTTGATCTTTGTGGTATGAAAAACAAACAGCATGAAGATAAGGTATAATTGAATTCGCCAGAAAACTTTACACCGAACCTACATGCCAAGATTAATGTTAACAGACGGGACATG
>NZ_JACGWD010000083.1:0-17336 GCF_014077565.1 Pseudoalteromonas sp. 5Ae-yellow | reverse complement strand
GTCGTGTTGAAGCTGGTATCATCCGCATCAATGACGAAGTAGAAATTGTTGGTATCAATGATACAACTCGTTCTACTTGTACTGGTGTTGAAATGTTCCGTAAGCTTCTTGACGAAGGTCGTGCTGGCGAAAACATCGGCGCACTTCTACGTGGTACTAAGCGTGAAGACGTTGAACGTGGTCAAGTACTAGCTAAGCCTGGTTCAATCAACCCACATACTACATTCACTTCAGAAGTATACGTACTTTCTAAAGATGAAGGTGGTCGTCATACTCCATTCTTCAAAGGTTACCGTCCACAGTTCTACTTCCGTACAACTGACGTAACTGGTGACGTACAGTTACCAGAAGGCGTAGAAATGGTAATGCCTGGTGATAACATCAAGATGACAGTAACTCTAATCGCACCAATCGCGATGGATGAAGGTCTTCGTTTTGCTATCCGTGAAGGTGGTCGTACTGTAGGTGCTGGTGTTGTAGCAACTATCGTAGCGTAATTATTAGCCTAGCTAATTATTACCAAAAAGCCCGAGCTTAGTCTCGGGCTTTTTAATGTCTAAAATAAAGTACGATTTAAGATGCCGCTTTAACCTTAGGTGAAGATACTTGGTAACAATACTCAAAGTATCATTAGTGGTATTACTAAAAACCCGAGCTAAGCTCGGGTTTTGATAAGTTATGAATGTGCCATACTTAGCTGAAAACTATTCAATATTTTGGATCTGCTCATTGAGCAGCGGACTAGATCCTAACAAACTCAATGAGTTATCGAAAAGAAACCGCTCAAAAATGCCTGTTTGCCCACCACTTGCCTATGGCTTTTACTAAATCTTAGTGGTTAGCAATGGAAAAACAGTGTCGTTTTTATGCTGCTGTTAGAGCTAAAACATAGCAGTTTTGAAGGGCTTTATCGAGTAATTTTTTCAACACCTTATTTAATAATGGATACAATAATATCCACTTTCTGTTTTATTTCGCTATAATGGATATGACTGTATCCATTTGGCTTTTGCGGATGAAATTTACCTTACTTGATGATACCGATGTAAGCCACGCCTATGCGGCTTATTTACGTGAGTTACGAAAGCAGGCAAAGCTGTCACGAGCGGCGCTTGCTGAGCGAAGCTGCGTACCTGCGGCCACCATTAAGAAATTTGAGCTGACCGGGCAAATTTCATTTCGCCAATTGCTGTTGCTATGGCAGACCCTCGACTCGCTTGGGCGTTTGTACGAGCTCACGCAACCTAGCAAAGAACGCGCTGCTATACCCACGAGTATTGATGAGGTGTTAAAAGATGAGTTTTAACCCCATTCAAAAACTCGCCGTAACTCGTACGTTAAGCTCAGGTGAGCAGGTTGCTGTAGGGGTCTTGGCGCAGAATCGGCAAGGCGTTTTTTTTCAGTATGCAGACAGCTATTTGCAGCAGTTTGGCAACTTATCTCCTTTTACCTTGCATGCGAACGCGCAAGTTCAAGTCGCACCTAAGCAGCCACACCAAGGTGTACATGGCGTATTTGGAGATTGTTTGCCCGATGGCTGGGGCATGCTGTTACAAGATCGTATTTTCCGGCAACAAGGCATCCTGCCTAATCAATTAACGGCGATGGATAGACTGGCCTTTGTCGGTGATAAAGGCATGGGAGCATTGTCTTTTTCTCCGGTGTCTGAGTTTTCAGCCACCACGCACGCGGATATTGATTTAGCGACGTTAGGCTTAGAAGCACAAACGCTGTTCGATGCTTCGATGTCAGATTATATGGATGATAATCACGATGAGTTAGATGGGCATACGCAACAGGTGTTGGCCGCATTAGTCGCCGGAGGTAGTTCGGGGGGAGCAAGGCCCAAGGCGCAGATTTATATGCCTGCTGGGGGAACTCAACATTGTCGAACCTTCGCTCAGCCTGGAGATGAGGCTTGGCTGGTTAAGTTTACCTCTAAAAATCTCGCGCTCGGCCATGAAGAAGGTTTGTGTGAGGCGGTTTATTTACAAATGGCAGAAGTTGCTAAGTGTCAACCGCCACAATGGCAACTCATTGAAGCACCACCTACCAGCGGTGCGTCTGCCTGGTTGGCGCTTAAGCGTTTTGATTATGTCACTGAACAGGCCGACTTAGGCAGCAAGCGCAGTGCAGGTCGATTGCATATGCACAGCGCTTGCGGGCTGCTGGATGCAGACTTTCGAACGCCAAGTTTAGATTACATTGATTTAATCAAAGCCAGCCGTCAGTTGTGTAAATCGCCAGCGGCTGGACAACTGCAATTTCGCCGCGCCATTTTTAATCTGCTGTCGTCTAATCAAGACGACCACAGTAAAAACTGGGCGTTTTTGCAAGCGGATGACGGTCAATGGAACCCTGCCCCTTTTTACGATGTTACTTACAGCCCCCATCCATTCAACGAACACGCCACTGCATTCGGCGGTTATGGCAAAGCGCCACCGCTTAAGGTGATGCAAAAACTTGCTACCAGTGCTGGCTTTTCGAATTGGCATGATGCAAGGCAAGTCATTGAAGAAGTCGCAGAAGCCATCAGCCAATTTACGTATCTGGCACAGCAGCAAGGGATCAGTAAAACAACCGTATCTGCAATTGCTAAGACATTGGATCAGCGCAAACAGGAAAATGCAGCGCTTTTTCTACAACAATAAGAAGGGACAACAATGAAGCTCGGCCGAAACGATCCTTGCCATTGTGGCAGTGGTAAAAAATTTAAACGTTGTTGTATGAGCAGCGTTTCCAAGCAACATGCCCAAGTTTTCGATGATGTTGAAACCATGCTGGCAATGAACCCAAATTTGAGCCTTGATGAACTCAATGCCGCATTGCAACACAAAGTGCAAGATCGCAATAATCAGCCTCATCCCGATTTTTGTGGCGTGACGTCAACGCAAATGGCCAATTGGCTTTATGCGCCTTTTGATCAATTACAGTGGGTGACAATCAGCACTCCCGACTCTCTTTCTGCCAGCCCTGTGATTCGTTATCTAGCGCTCATTCTTGATGATGCCATGGCGCAAGAAGGCTCCTTCAAAGCCACAACTAAAGGCAACTTACCGACTAAATTAGTCAAACAGGCCAGTGAGTTATTGCCCGAATTTGCCGTTGCTCAATTCGAACGTAACATTAGTATCAGCGAGTTTGCGGGCAGCAACGAAGACAAGTTTAATGCTTTGCACTACACCCGAGTGCTTGCCGAAATTAGCGGTATTATTTATCGACGTAGCGGCCGCTACCATGTGAAAAAATCAGCGCAAAAGCAGTATCAGGTGTTAGGTATACAAGCATTTTTTAAACCTATGTTAGAGGCCGCCATCAGCAAATATAACTGGGGCTATTTGGACGGTTTTGAGTTTGATGCCGACTTGCGAACCTTTTGGCTGTTTATGCTGTGGCGTATTCAAAGCCACAGTAGTGTAGATCTGCTGGTTGAAGAGGTGAAAGTGGCTTTCCCAGATTTACTACAGGGTTTCCCAGTAGATGATTACTTCTCGCCGGAAAGAAACTTAAGCATACTCATCGAATCACGGTTTATTGAGCGATTTTTACAATTTTGGGGATTTGTGACCCTTGATCCAAGAAGTTTTTTAAACACGGAATCTGTTGGTAGGACGGTACAGGTACTGCCTTTATTGAAACAAACTTTTCAATTCACAATAAATACATAGCAAGGTCATCGTGAGCGAATATCAATACTATAAATTTGAGCGTCTGGATGGGTATTTAGATGCTAAAGCACGTCAAGCACTCAGGGCCATTTCAAGCCGTGCCGAGATCAGCGCTACGTCCTTTCAGGTGTATTACACCTACAGTGACTTAAAGGCAGAGCCTTTTGAGCTGATGTTAAAATACTTTGATATCGGTTTTTACTATGCCGATTGGGGCTCAATCGATGCCTACATCAAGCTACCAGCAGGAACGCTCCCTGACGCTTTACTTTGCTTTTCAAGTGATGGGCTTCATATTCACGAAAACGATGAGTGGCAGTTGCTGATTTTTTCCCTTGAGGAGTATGACGAATATTTTGACGATGAGCATGCCGACCAATTTTTCCAGCATTTAGCTGGGTTACGCAGCCGATTAATGCAAGGGGATTGGCGCCTTGTCTACTTTATGTGGCTAAAAATGTTTGATTTTAATGATGACGTTGAGCGAGTGCCGTTAATTCAATTCGATTTTGAGCACCTTAATGAAGAAGTGCGGGCGTTTGCAGCGCTGTATGATATTCCCTTAGCATTGGTTAAGGCACTCGCCATGGTGCTGAACGCACAACCCAGCCATCAAGCCAAACAAGCCCAGTTTCAGTTTGATACGTGGCTAAACAATCTCACGGAAGTTGAGAAAGACACGCTATTACGCGCGCTGTTTGAGCAAGGCCAGCTAACTCGCCACCAAGCCTTAGCGCTGACGCGAAAAGAACCTGCCAACATAGACGAAATCTATCAGTATTGGTTAACCCCCGAAGTAATTTCCCCTTTCATTGAGCAAGCCCAAAGCCAATTACAGCAAGAGCAAGCCGCAGCACTCGCAAAGAAAATGGCTATTGAAAAAGCAGAAAAAGAAAAAGCGTTGACGGATGTTTACAATCGGCGTGAGCACTACTGGCAGCAAGCACAAGAGCAAGCGGATCGCACTTGCGCCAGTGGTTATGATGCGGCATCACACTATTTGTATCAGCTGTTTGAGGCCTATCAGTTCAAAGCGGATGAAGCGGTGTTTGAACAACGTTTTAAGCGCTTTGTTGTGGCGAATAATAGCCGGAAAGCGCTGTTAAATCGTCTCAAAAGTCTACTTTTATAGGGCGTTCCGTTACGCCCCTTTGCGTAGCACAAACATGTGGTACCCAAACTCGCCTAGGTAGCGTTCATAAATCGCAATTTCTCGCTCGATATCTGCGATGGCGTTTGAATTTGGCATGCTTGCTTTTACTTCTGCCACTCGCGCTTTGAGTGGCTGATAGTAATCGTGCCATGCTTGTTCCCTTAAGGTGAAATGATCAATCACTTCAAAGCCTGCTTGGCGCATTTGGCCTAAGCGTTTTTCGATAGTTTGCATATCTGGGTATTCACCTTCCCAGAATGCGACCGCCTCTTGGCTTGGGTTATCGGTTAACCAGATCAAATCACTGACGACCATATAGCCACGATTAGTCAGTAGTTTACGCCACTGGGTTAACGCTTGCTCAACCCCCATTATGTAAGCTGAGCCTTCTGACCAGATGCAATCAAAGCTTTCAGGTGGAAAAGGCAGATCCGTCATGTTGGCGCAGCTTAAGGTAACGCGGGTATCTAACCTCTGCTCAGTGAGGCGTTCACCGAGTTCATCCAGCGCACTTTGCTCGTTATCCACTGCCACAATCTCGGCTTGGGTGTGCTTTGCCAATAACCGGGTTGAAAAGCCTTTGCCGCAGCCAATATCAATGATCTTGGTAGGTATTGTTGGCAGTGTGGACAATGCTTTTAGTGTATCGGCATCAGAACTCGGCCCCCAGCGTTCTAAGCGTTGGAATACCGTCATAAAATCGGCCATGTATTGATCGTGTTTGTTCATATCTTTTGATAACCATTTCAAATGCAGGGCTTGTTGTTCATTAAAGCCTTGCTGCTTTAACCACTCCAGATGGGCATCTGGTGCTAATTTATCGGTCTGTTGGTGCCAAAGACGCAGCGAACCTTCACCAACCATGACGGCAAGTAACGCGCGAGCTTGTTGCTTTTTAGCGATGTCTTCGTTCAGCTGCTGCAAGCGCTTTTCAAGTACAGAGCGCTGCACCTTGCTGTCCAAAAAGGATTTACATTCCTTAAGTGTTAAACCGCCCACTTGCAGTTGTTGCAACAAGCGCAACTGCTTAACATCTTTATCTGAATACAGTCGATAGCCGTTGGTTTGGCGAACACCCTGCAACAAACCTAGCTTCTCGTAGTAGAGCAAGGTTGACCGTGACAGCCCGACTTTTTCAGCTAACTCAGAAATGCGATACACAGATAAAACGTCCTTTCCGTTCTTTTTAATAATGGCGCGGCTGGCTCAAACAGACCAGAACACGAATGACGATAAACTATGAAGTTATAGACAGGTCAAATGTTGTTAGCAAAAAATATCGTTCAGTTTTGATTTGTTGAAAGCTTGAATACCGCATTCAGGTCTACAGATTGTTACCCATAAAGTCACTTTGTGTAGACCTCCAACCTCTGCATTCCCCCGTTCGGTAAAACGCATAGAGGACTCAACTTGCATTGCACACTTTTATGCGCAGAAAAGTGAGGAATTTTGCATTTTTCTGCGCATAAAAGTGTAAACGGGTTCTGGTTGAGTATAAATCAGCACCTTAATAGCTATCTTTCTTCTCTGAAGCTGACCTTGCTGGCCAAGTTTTAGTCATGTGGATATAGGCTACTGCTGCACTTATTTTTTATTCAGTAATTGGATGTCTTGCAGCTTTCTTCCTAGCTCGTCATCACGGGCGACCTTGGTTAGGTCGTCTAACAAGCCGAGGACTGCCAAAACCTTAACGTAGTGACCAAGTGAAACGGAAGGATCACCTTTTGATATTTTACGCAGTGTTGGCTTAGAAATCTCTGTCCTACTATGCATCATTTCTTGAGTAATGCCGCGTCTCTTCATCGCCAATGTTAAGTTTTCTCCCAAGATGTTTAACATCTTCCTTTGTCTAGGGAATATGACCGCAGTGCGTTTTGATTTTGGCTCGACAGTATCCATAATGAAACTATATTTTCTTAAATCTTAATTTAGTGAAATTATAGTTTCACTTTTATCTTCAAGTTGTAAAGAAATAAATTGCCATCTCTCGAAGTAAAGTGAGCCAAGATCTGAACAGGTCATGTCGATTTTTTACTGTTTTTTCGACATAAGTTTTTTATATGTCGATACACTCGACATATAAACTCTTAATCCAAACGACTCACCGATACAGGGGTATGAGTAGGGCGCTTCAAAGCAGTACGCTATTCTTTGGGCTTCTGGGGCAGTCTGGGCAAAGCCTTAATTCACGCCACTTAGCAATACGCTAACCCTGCCCACAGGGTATTTATGACTTGGGACATTATGTCAATTCTGGGGCAGCTAGCTACCTATACCCTCAGAAAGCTGCACGATCTGGGCATTTATCTGCCTACTGCGTCCGTTTAACTCTTTAATAATAGCGGGGCAAACTCCTAAGAGAACTTAACAGATCAGTGAGGCTTATTTTGGAAAAAATAGAAACGATGAACCCAACTACACAATCACCCACAAACTCAGCACACCCAGCGCGTCAGCAGCGGATTTTGCGCTTGCCAGAGGTCAAGGCCAAAACCGGCTTTGGCCGTAGCACCATTTATGCCTTGATGGCCAACGGAGAATTCCCCCGTTCCATTCGTATTGGTGCGCGTGCCGTGGGCTGGTTAGAAAGCGATATCGACCAGTGGATTGAAACCCGCCGTATCGGTGCTGCTTATGGCCGTGGATAAACCATCAGCATCAACCCCGTTACCTGCCAGTGATATGCATAGCAACGCACCAACATTACCGGCTGGTTTTGCCTATAACGCGCAAAACTGGCTGGTGATGCAACCGGCTGGGCAAGATAGCCCCGTTAAAATCTGCTCTTGGCTGCAAGTGGCCGCCCGTACTCGCGATCCGCAAGGGGATAACTACGGCTATTTATTGCACTGGTTAGACGATGACAATCGCCATCGCTACTGGGCCATGCCCGCAGAACTATTGGCCGGAGACGGCAGCGAGTACCGCCGGATATTACTCAGCAGAGGCATGCGGCTAAGTAACAGTGTCAAAGCGCGGCAGTTGCTCTCCCTGTTTATTCAACAAATGGGTGAACTGGCCACGCAAAAGGCCATTAGCGTGAACTGCATTGGCTTGCATCACCACGCTTATGTGCATCCGCGCCTCACCTTTTACCCAAGCGAACACAGCAACAACCCGCGCATGGTGCTGCAAACCATGCACCCGATAGAAGGCTTTATTCAACAAGGCAGTAGCGACAGTTGGCGGCAGCACGTTGGCCGTTATTGTCTGGATAACCCGCTATTAATCGTTAGTGTTTGCGCTGCACTGGCTGCGCCTTTGTTGCATATGTGTGGGGTGGATGGTTTTGGTTTACACCTCTACGGTGCTAGCAGTACCGGTAAAACTGCAGCGCTGTATCCGGCATTATCGGTGTGGGGCGAGCCTAATCAGCTGCGCCACAGTTGGCGTGCCACGGCCAACGGTTTAGAAGGCACTGCGTTAGCCCATAACGATGCCTTACTGGCGCTCGATGAAATGGGCGAAGTTGACCCAAAAGAGGCGGGCGATGTCGCTTATATGCTTGCCAATGGCCAAGGTAAAACTCGAGCAGGCAAATACGGTGAAATGCGTTTACCCGCCCGTTGGCGTTTGGTGTTTTTATCCACTGGCGAAGTGACGCTCGAAAGCCATCTGGCCAGTATCGGCAAGCGTGTAAAAGCCGGCCAGCAAGTGCGCGTGATTGATCTCAGTGCCGATGCCGGAGCGCAAATGGGCTAATTTCCCCGTTTGGCGTTTCGATCCAAAAGCCAAACGGATAGTGGTTTTGGCGTATGGGTATAAAAGTATGAGGAAGTGTTCAACGAAGAGCGGCTTGCTAATTTGACTTGGGATTTGATGGAGAGGCGTCTTCCAACTTGAGTGCAGGTTGCTGGTTACTGTTACCATCAAAGTACTCGAGGGCGTACCCCATTGCTTTGTAGCTTTTCTCACGTTTTTTAAACATGCGTTGCAGCATAGGCAGAGCGCAGTCCACATAGTCGTGAATGGTGACTTGTGTTTTTCCTTCCGATTCACGATGAATACGACCGGCATATTGGGCCAATGTACCTTTCCATGCGATGGGCATGGCCAAAAACAACGTATCCAGTCTTGGCAGGTCAAATCCTTCGCCTACATATTTTCCTGTTGCGACGACAACTTGAGCCGATTGAAGATGATTGTCAGCGTTCTTGCGTTCCGCAGCTTTCATGGCGCCTTTAAGTACGACAGTGCTTATACCCATCTCGGTAAGTCGTGAGTGTATGTACTCTGTGTGCTCTCTACGCTCTGTAAGGACTAACGGATGTCCGCCATTTTGAACACACTGAGAGGCGTCTGAGACGATTTTTGACGTGCGCTGTTGGTTATCGACGAGCCAGCGGTAGGCATCGCTTATTTTTGGGCGCTCATCTGTTTTTATTAGCGCAGCTGGCGGTATATCGTAGAGCTGATGAATCATCACGGTTTGAGTAAATTGCTCATCAGGGCTTTGTTTCACTTTGTAGCGAATTGGCCCTGCTGTCATAAAAATGATCTTTTGATGACCATCTTGTCGCTCTGGTGTTGCTGTTAGGCCCAATACATATTTTGCTCTTACCTCGTTGAGTACCATTTCAAACCTAGGCGCAGATAGATGGTGGCATTCGTCAACAATAATGTGGCCGTAGTCTTGGATGAGAGGCGTGATGGAATTGTCTTTTTTATTAACCAAACTTTGGTAGGTGGCAATGTCGATAATGCCACTCGGCTTTCTTTTGCCACCGCCTATACTGCCAATGGTTACTTCGGGTAGGAACGTGCGCAAGCGCTCTTGCCACTGTTCAAGCAGTTGTCGGCTATGAACCAGTATGAGGGTATTTACTTTACGTTTTACGATCATACCAATGGCAGTAACCGTTTTTCCAAATGCGGTGGGCGCATGCAAAATACCGAAGTCGTGTTTAGATATTGCGGCCACTGCGTCACGCTGGTTCTTTCGCAAAGTGAACTCGGGGCTATGTTTCAATAATGGTTTGCCGGTTTCACGCTTATCGTCAAATAGTGGCGAAATGTTTTGCTCTTGTAGCAAAGCAATCGCGTCATCGAGACAGCCTCGCGGTAGTGCGAGATAACCATTTTCGATACGAGCACAAGAAATAAACCTTGGAATGCCATGGGTTGAAAAACGCAACGCTTGTGTTTTAAAAAACACAGGATTAGAAAAACTAGCTAATCGCTTGAGTCCTGCCAGTAGTGGCCCAGGTAACTCGCTCATCAAAAAGTAGATATGGTTGGCCAAGGTAATGGTCACGTTTTTTGGCAAAGACTCTAATTTTATTGGTGCGGCTTTGGCTGTGATTTCCCAAGGTGGGCGGTTGTCTGTTAGC
This sequence comes from Pseudoalteromonas sp. 5Ae-yellow, assembly GCF_014077565.1. Classification (NCBI taxonomy): domain Bacteria; kingdom Pseudomonadati; phylum Pseudomonadota; class Gammaproteobacteria; order Alteromonadales; family Pseudoalteromonadaceae; genus Pseudoalteromonas; species Pseudoalteromonas sp. 5Ae-yellow. The sequence goes on along the minus strand of NZ_JACGWD010000083.1, from coordinate 7,185 downwards.
CCCTGTTCGGATAGTAATAGGGTGTTGGGTGAAATGGTTGTTATGAGTTGGTCAATACTCGACTGAGTGAGTGTTTTAAGCCCAGCAAGATACTGCCATTGATCATCGATGGCATTCAGATCACTGTCAACAAAGCAACTACGGCCTGAAAGGCGAGCCTCCTTTTGAAGTGGTAGCGCAATGAGATTGCCAAACCCGCCTTCAGGAAGGACATCTTGGTTAGGAAAGAGCCTGTCATAGGAGCCAAACGATAGATTAGGAAATATTTCCATGGCTTTATCAAGCAAAGCGAAACCCAGTGCCCGAGCTTGGTTCGCTGGGATATTGGTTTCAAAAAAGATCCATAAGTGCGCCCCGTTGCCAGAACGCGAGATTTCTATCGCGTGAGGAATATCAAACGCTTGGCACGCTTTAGACATTGCTTTGACTTCTTCTTGCCAACAGCCTTTGTCAAAATCGGCGGCTAACAAATAGCACGTATTATCTTTCAGTAAGGGATACAGCCCCACTACTTGATGACCGGCAAGGTGCCTGTAAATAATGTGCTCGTTTAGTTCGCTAAACTTTCGGTGTGAACAGTCTTGGCATTTAATGCGGGGTTTGTTGCAAACCCCGTTTACCCATTCATTATCACAGGCTACGGAATAGCCACTGCGGCCCTGTTGATTTTGCCAACGATTTGCAAAGATATCCTCTCTTCCACGAAATCGTTGTCTGAATAGGGCGACCTTTGTTCTGGCGTGAATGCCTGTACTGAACGCTCGATTTGAGCGCTACGCAAAGCCTCTCTCAATGCGAGAAGCTGCTGCTTTTCATTTTCAAGCTCAGCTAGCCTGTTATCAATAGCAGAAATGTTTGGGTAGCGAGCGTCATTCATAACAAACTAATTTTGATTCGCAGCGCTATGAAGCGCGAACTTGCGGTGGCTTGATCAGCGACTCGGCTGGAATACCTAGCCCTTCATGAAGTTTCCAAATCATTTTTAGCGTGAGTGATCGCTTATGGTTTAGGATTTCATAAACACGATTGCTTTTACCTATCATGGGTTCAAGATCTTTAACGGTTAAGCCTTTGCTCTCCATCTCAAACTTTATTGCCTCAACAGGGTCTGGCAAATCCATTGGAAAATGCTTTGCTTCGTAGGCCTCGACTAACGTAACCAAAATGTCCAGCTTTTCGCCTTCGACGGTATCAGGCTCCGCCATCATTAGGTTTTCGATGTCGTTTAATGCCGCGCGGTAGTCGGCATCTGTTTTAATAGGTCTGATGTCCATTATATTTACCTCTTGTTACTACCTTTTGGCTTCAAATCGTTTGTACATCAATTTTATCGTATTGCGCATGGCTGCCGATAAACCGTATGTAAACCACTTTGTAGGCATAATTGATCCAAACAACTAACCGGTATTTATTACCGGCAATGTTAAACACGACACGCCCATCTTTGAGGATGCTGGCATTTCTAAAGTCCTGTTTCACATCCGCCGGTGCTCCCCAATCAGCGTTTAATGCATGCCTATACCACGCTAACGTTGGCTCTTTAGCGTCAATGTATTCTGAGCTGTCTTCCCAAAATGTTTTTAAGGTTGATAGTGCGATAATTCTCATAAATAGATGTTAGTCCCAATTTGGGACTTTTGCAAGTTTGGTATTCTTGATGCGGTTAGGAGTTGTTACCGCATCCCCAATTGCCCCATTCCTTGGGGCGGTTCAAATCCCTCTTATTCACCTTCTAAAGCCTGTGGTATCAAATGTTGCCCCATTGTCCCAACTGCCCACAGTAAGTGAGCAGTTGGCTGTCTTGTTAGTTTCGCCTGATTGACTTTTTTGGCATACGGCTGCGTTTGCCATCGAAGAACGCCAATACTCTGAACCAATAGAGTGATTCTTCATAACCTAGGCTGTACGTTGGGCGTGCAGGCGGGATGAGTCCTAGTTTACGTCCTAGGCTGACAATCACGTAGAACGTGAGTTTTAACGTCAGCCAAGGAGCGAGTACCACGAATACCATCAGGCAATGCCGGGTAAGTGCGTAGCCTATGCCATGAGGTTGTTCGAGTAAGGCAATGCCAATACACCAACCAAGGCCTGCCAGCATGGCTATTGGAAAGGTAATGGGGGCGAGTCGCATCATCAGTTGCATGTTAACGCCCTCCTGTGTGGTGTTGTGAAGCGGGCTCAAAGTTCACCAGCGGTTCAACCACATCAGCTACGGTTTAGTGGGCAATACGGCGCTCTTCAAAGTAATCGTGTCGGTCGTAGATACCCTCAACGCTTTTAGCTTATGGTTAAGACAGCGTTCGGCCACGTTGCCTGCAATGCCTAAAGATGCAGCAAGACTGCGAAAGGTGCGGCGTAAATCGTGTACGGTAAAGTGTTCGAGTTTACCCATTTTATTGGGTGGCTGTTTTTTGCGCCCAGGCTCGCGACCAAAGAGTTTAGAAATGGCCCGGTTTAGCGTATCTGGCCCCATATGTGGACGATGGCTTGCTCGTCTGGCCGGGAAAACATAAGGCGAGCCACAAGCGCGGATTTGCAGCTCGTTAAACCAAGCAATGGCTTGGCGCGGTAAGGGGATGCTGATTGGCACGCCGGTTTTGCTGCGTTCTTTGGGTAGATCCCACACGCCCGTGGTTAAATCCATTTCACGCCACATGGCTTCGCACAGTTCGCTTTTGCGCACGCCCAACACCAAAAACAGGCAGCAAGCGAGGTAGTTGTCGCGGCCAAAGCTATTGATATGGGTATGAAACACGCTAAAGGCGTAGTGAATTTCCTCTTTGCTAAGCATCCTGTCTTTACTGGACTCCACGCCACCGGCATCGTCCACGGTAAATGCTGCGGCTGGGTTGTTCAGCGTTAAGTCGAGCTTTATCGCATGCCGAAACAGCTGCTTCATGTACATCAAGGTATCGTTGGCAATGGTAGGGCGGTTACTTTCTCGAATACGCTCTAATACTTCGCGCACGTCTCGTGCGGTCACCTCAGCAATACACTTAATGCCAATGACAGGGCTTATGTCTTTGGTGTAAACCCGATACGGAATCTTGGGATGCTTTAGTCGTCTACTCAGATCGGTTCGATACCAGTCATGGAACAGTTGATCCACGGTTTCAATGTCAGGTAACTCGATTTTCTGTTTTTCTAGAAGAGGATCTATGCCGTCACGTACTTCCTTTCGAAAGTATGCGGCGGCAATTCTGGCGTCTGCCAACGACATTAAAGGAAATTGCCCCAAGGTTGCTTCTCGTCTTCCTTTGGCTGTGGTGTAGCGGATCATCCAGTAAGGCGAGCCTTGTTTGCGGACGCAAAAGTATAGACCTTCACCATCTGAATATTTTTTTGGGTCGGCTTTGCTGTATGCAATAACCTGTTTTGCTGTGAGTTTTCCCATGTTTATTCCATAGTTGCTGAAATAATGGAGGGGGCAATAATGGCTGCCCACCACCGATTTGCTTATTGAATCAGCAGCTAACCTGTTGTGGTGGCGAGTTAAATGCGAAAATTGGGTAACTTACTGCCCACCAATTTGCTCACCGCAAAACGCTTATTGAGCCAAAATGAGGGGGCTGCCCACCATTCTGCCCACCACTAAACAGGTAGTTGGTAACGGATATCTGCAAACCAATTTGGACGGGAAAAATAAAAAAGCCCTGTATTTACAAGTAAATAACAGGGCTTCTAAGACATTCTTGGACGGGTAACTTTCTACCCAGGAACCTATTCGATGTTTTGAATTTGCTCACGCATTTGCTCAATTAGTACTTTTAGCTCTACGGCTGCAGTAGTGATGTCACTATTGATAGACTTAGACGCTAGCGTGTTAGCTTCACGATTAAATTCTTGCATCATAAAATCTAAGCGGCGGCCACATGCGCCTCCTTTTTTAAGGATTTTTTTAGTTTCTTTAACGTGAGACTTTAAGCGATCTAGTTCTTCAGCTACATCTTGTTTTTGAGCAAGATAAATAAGTTCTTGTTCAAGGCGTGACTCGTCAATGTTTGCTGCTAAGTCTTCTAGCTTTTGAGCAAGTTTTTCACGCTGCCATTTAGCAATCTCAGGCATATGCGTTTCTACAATTTCTACTTGCTCTAGAATTGCATCAAGGCGTATTGCTATCATTTCTTCAAGGTTTGCACCTTCATCGCCACGTGCAGATTTAAAATCTTCGATTACTTGATCAAGACCAGCTATTAATGCTGTATTAACGCTATCCATATCAAGCTCTTCTGCTTCCATAACACCAGGCCAACGCAATATATCAACAGGATTAATATCGCCATTACTTTGTTGTTGAACCCATTTAGCGCTATTTATTAGTTGTTCAGCAAGTGCTTGGTTAATTGATAGCTCACCAACATGGGCTGGATTTGCTACAAACTTTAAAAAGACCTCAACTTTACCGCGTTGTAAGTGTTTGCGTAAACGCTCACGAATAACTGGCTCCATGCCACGAAATTGCTCTGGTGCGCGAATAAATGTTTCAAGGTAACGCTGGTTCACTGAACGAACTTCCCAAGTGCCAGTTCCCCAATCGCCTTTTATTTCGCGACGCGCATAAGCTGTCATACTGTGGATCATGGATATTTTCCTAAATTAATAAATACAATATTACGATGATTATACCGTAACACTGCTTAAGCTCTAGGGAAAATTTAATACACTGAATATTTTGCATACAGCTATTTATTTAAATCAGCATGGTATCTATACCCACATACACTTATAATGTCGCAAATTCTGAATTAAGAGGATCGTCAATGCGTCCAAGCGAAAGAACACCTAACCAAATTAGACCTGTTACATTTACACGTAATTATACTTTGCATGCTGAAGGCTCAGTACTTGTTGAGTTTGGTAACACCAAAGTACTTTGTACAGCTACTGTTGAATCGGGCGTTCCTCGTTTCATGAAAGGTCAGGGTAAAGGTTGGATCAATGCTGAATACGGTATGTTACCGCGAGCAACGCATACGCGTAATGCTCGAGAAGCTGCACGTGGTAAGCAGGGCGGTCGTACTATGGAAATTCAGCGCTTAATTGCACGTGCACTTCGTGCTGCTGTTGACTTAAAAGCACTTGGCGAAAACACAATTACCATTGACTGTGACGTTATTCAAGCTGACGGCGGTACACGTACTGCTTCTATAAGTGGTGCATGTGTTGCACTTGTTGATGCACTAACACATATGCGTGCAAAAGGTATGATTAATTCAAACCCACTTAAACATATGATTGCAGCTATTTCAGTTGGTATTTACAAAGGCCAAGCAATTAGCGATTTAGAATACATTGAAGATTCAGCAGCAGAGACTGATATGAACGTAATTTTAACCGAAACAGGTAAAATTATTGAAATTCAAGGTACAGCTGAAGGCGAACCTTTCTCGTTTGATGAGCTAGATGAGTTACTTACTTTAGCTAAACATTCTATTCGCGAAATTATTGACGTACAAAAGCAAGCATTAGCATAAATAGGTAGGCCACAAGATATGAAAGATTATCAAAAAGAGTTTATAGAATTTGCTCTAGAGAAGCAGGTGTTAAAATTTGGTGAGTTTACATTAAAGTCTGGACGCACAAGTCCTTACTTTTTTAATGCTGGTTTGTTTAATACTGGTCGAGACTTAGCGCGTTTAGGTCGCTTTTATGCATCGGCACTCGAAGATTCTGCTATAGAGTACGATGTATTATTTGGTCCTGCGTACAAAGGTATTCCAATAGCGACAACAACAGCGGTTGCCTTAGCGGATCATCATGATAAAGATGTACCTTACTGTTTTAATCGTAAAGAGAAAAAAGCACACGGTGAAGGCGGCACATTAGTAGGCTCAGAACTCAATGGCAAAATTATGCTAGTTGACGATGTAATTACTGCAGGTACTGCGATTCGTGAGTCGATGGAAATCATTGCACAAAATGGTGCTGACCTTAGTGGTGTTTTAATTGCGTTAGATCGCCAAGAAAAGGGTAAAGCTGAATTATCAGCTATTCAAGAAGTTGAGCGCGACTTTAATACCAAAGTCATCTCTATTGTAAAATTAGCTGATCTTATCAGTTACCTTGAAAGCCAAGGCACAATGGATGAGCATTTAGCCTCAGTTAAAGCTTACCGTGATCAATACGGCGTAGCATAAATAAAAAGCCTCGCAGTGCGGGGCTTTATTTTGACCTTCATTCATAGAGTTTATTAATGAAAGATGTATTAAAACCGAATGGCTTAGGCCTCAAGCGTGTTTTCAAAGCAACCTATTGCTCTTACCTTGGCTTTAAAGCAGCATTTAAAGAAGAAGTCGCATTTAGACAAGAGCTACTCCTATGCATTATTTTGTTACCACTATCATTTTGGTTAGCTTCGTCATTACTTCATTGGGCACTACTTGTTAGTACGCTACTGATCATGCTTATAGTCGAATTATTAAACTCCGCAATTGAAGCCCTAACCGATCGGGTAAGCACAGAGCGGCATGTATTATCAGGTAGAGCCAAAGATATGGGATCTGCAGCAGTAACACTTGCATTGTCGATCGTCGTGATCATCTGGGGCATTAGCCTTTATATAAAGATCGTTTAACCCTACTTTTAAATATGAGAAGGTATAAAAATATTTTTAGTTGTTAATAGCTTGCTAGTTATGTTGTATTTTTAACGTGTTTAGCTCAAATACTCAGCGAACAGCAGTTTATTTCAAGTTTTCTTTAAAAAACAGTTGATCTGTTTTCGGATCTCCCTATAATGCGACCCCACTGAGAAGGGAAACACCGATGCATAGCAAGACAGCAACTACTCAGAGAGTTAAATAAAACTTCGGTTTTAAATCTTCCAAAAAGAAAGTTTAAAACAAAGTGTTGACTCGAAAAATAAAGGATGTATTATACGCATCCCTTGAGACGCTAAAGCGACTCAAAACGTTCTTTAACAATATAAAGCAATCATCTGTGTGGGCACTCGTACAGATTGAGTTCTAACAGCCAACCTACTTCGGTAGCGAGGCAAACAAATTAGAGTCTCAATTGAAACTGAGTGACCATATGTTATTAAAAGATTCAGCCTTGAGTTGTTTTGATTTTACTTTTTTAAAAGTGAAAATAATAACGCACAGTCAATTCGTTTTTGGCAACAAAAACAAAAATTCAGAATTCATTGAGCTGTCGAAAGACATAAAACTTTTTAATTGAAGAGTTT
>NZ_JACGWD010000052.1:0-32823 GCF_014077565.1 Pseudoalteromonas sp. 5Ae-yellow | reverse complement strand
ATGGCTTGCTCAATCGGCGTTTAGAAAATAAGCCGAAGGGATAGAAGAATACAGGAGCCGTATACGAGGCCCGTACGTACGGTTCTGTGAGAGGGATGAGGCAAAAGCCTCACCCTACTCGATGTGCGTGGAGTTTAATAAAAATGAGTCGTTAAATAAACATACAAAAAATCATATATTCACTATTCCATATATTCTGTTTTTGTTTTATTGTATGTGCAATAAAACTGCGAGGACAATATGGAACAATTCAACCCACTTCAATTTTATAAATGCCTAGCGGACGATACGCGTTTAAAAGCAATGCTGCTCATTAGCCATCAAGAAGAGCTATGTGTATGCGAACTGGTTACTGCACTTGAGCTAAGCCAGCCTAAAGTGTCTCGCCATTTAGCGCAGTTAAGACAATGCGGATTGTTGAGCGACCGTAAACAAAATCAATGGGTTTATTACAGTATTAATAAAGCCCTACCAGAGTGGGCTAAAAATGTATTAACGCAAACGCTTACTGCTAACCCTTCATTTTATGAAAACGATTTAACGCGCTTAAATGTTATGGGTAATCGCCCTGAACGTATTACTAGCTGCTGTAACTAACTTATTAAAGGTATTTAATTATGACTATTAAAGTAGGTATTAACGGTTTTGGCCGTATGGGACGTTTAACTCTGCGTGCAGCAGTTGATTGGCCAGAAATAGAGTTTATTAAAGTAAATGATGTAGCGGGCGATGCTAAAACCCACGCACATTTAATTGAGTTTGACTCAGTACACGGGCGCTTAGCACAACAGGTTTCTAGTGATGATAATAGCTTTAGTGTGGGTAAACACACGATTGCAGTTACCAACAACAAAACCATAAACGAAACTGATTGGTCTGATTGCGATGTAGTAATAGAAGCCTGCGGTAAAATGAAAACCACTGAGCTGTTAAATCAATATTTAGCGCAAGGTGTTAAGCGTGTTGTGGTAACCGCACCTGTAAAAGAAGACGGTATTTTAAATGTAGTAGTGGGTGTAAACGATGATCTTTATAACCCAAGTGAGCATAAAATTGTTACAGCCGCCTCGTGTACTACTAACTGTTTAGCGCCAATAGTAAAAGTACTGCAAGAAAAAGTGGGTATTAAGCACGGCTCAATGACAACGATTCACGACATTACTAATACCCAAACGATTATTGATGCCCCTCATAAAGATTTACGCCGTGCGCGTTCGTGCGGTACAAGTTTAATACCTACTACAACCGGTAGTGCAACTGCTATTACGCATATTTTTCCTGAGCTTAAAGGTAAATTAAACGGCCATGCCGTGCGCGTACCTCTTACTAACGCATCAATTACTGATTGTGTTTTTGAGCTCGAGCGAGGTGTTACACAAGACGAAGTAAACACGTGGTTTAAAGACGCTGCAAATAACGAGCTACAGGGTATTTTAGGCTACGAAGAAAAGCCGCTTGTATCTATAGATTACAAAACAGATCCGCGCAGCTGCACTATTGATGCGCTTTCAACCATGGTAATTAACAACACTCAACTTAAACTATACGCTTGGTACGATAACGAGTGGGGTTATGCAAACCGTACTGCTGAGCTAATGCTTAAAGTTGCACAAAGTGATTTGGTTTAATCTCGTTTAAAAAGGTTTAACGCTATGTTTGCGCAGTTGGCTAACTTACCGAGCTCTATAAAACAATATTTAATAATTACTGGTAACTATTGGGCATTTACTTTAACTGATGGTGCGCTACGCATGTTGGTGGTGCTGTATTTTCATCAGTTAGGTTATGGCGCATTTGCGATAGCCATGTTGTTTTTGTTTTATGAAATATTTGGGGTGATCACCAATTTAGTAGGTGGTTGGCTTGGCGCGCATTTAGGGTTGAACAAAACCATGAATGTAGGGCTTGGGCTACAACTTGTCGCTTTAGCCATGCTTTGCGTGCCAGGGGATTGGCTAACCGTTGCCTATGTTATGGCAGCGCAAGCACTGAGTGGCATAGCAAAAGACTTAAATAAAATGAGTGCAAAGAGCGCCATTAAGTATTTAGTACCACAAAACGATGCAGGGCAAAGCCAATTATATAAATGGATTGCCATACTTACGGGCTCTAAAAATGCTTTAAAAGGGGTGGGCTTTTTTTTAGGCGGCTTATTACTAACTGTATTTGGTTTTGTGGGGGCATTAATAAGTCTAATTATTTTACTTAGTGTTGCGTGGGTTATTAGTTTAATTTTTTTAAAAGGCGATATTGGTAAAGCTAAAAACAAACCTAAGTTTAAAGAATTATTTTCTAAATCGCGGGCAATTAACTTACTTAGCGCAGCGCGTTTATGCTTGTTTGCAGCGCGCGATGTATGGTTTGTAGTTGCACTACCTGTTTACTTAGCCGCTCAGTTTAACTGGGATCATTGGTGGGTCAGCGGTTTTATGGCTTCGTGGGTAATTGCTTATGGGCTGGTGCAATCGCAAGCACCGCGAATAACTGGGCAAGGTGATTCAACTTCACATTCGGTCAAAAAAGCATACTGGTGGGTTGCTTTATTAAGTGGTGTAACTGGCATTTTGGCGTTGTTGATACAATTGGATATAGCGGTACATTTTACGCTTGTAATAGGCTTACTTATTTTTGGTGGAGTATTTGCTGTAAATTCATCGCTGCATAGTTACTTAATAGTAAGTTTTGCTAAAAATGATGGGGTGTCACTAGACGTTGGCTTTTATTATATGGCCAATGCGATAGGGCGTTTGCTTGGTACGGTGCTTTCTGGTTGGGTTTTTCAAGTATATGGGCTTAGTGCGTGTTTATGGGTAAGTGTGTGTTTATTAGTTTTAGCCGCAATTACAACAGCACGGTTAGCTAAACTTTAAAAAACCCAACGTATTGTATTAAATTCAATTTGTTTAACGATATTCATAGCTTCGTTGGTTAGATCTACTAAACTGTATCAGTAGTTTTAATTTAAAGGGTGTAATGAATGCGAGAAATATCGTTAGCAAAAAAGTTACTCTGGCTTAGTGTCGGTAGTATATTTATAACTGTACTAGTGTTATCAGGCGTTTTGTGGTGGCAGTTATCATCAAGTAATAAGCAGTTAGCGACTAAATCTGAAGAGTACATTACTGTAGAAGTAGAAGAAAAGCTTAATGCTCATGCAGCTGGATACGGAGAAAAAATTGCAGGCTTTATTAATGAAGCTTACCGCATTCCTTATTCATTAGCGGCTTTATTAGGTGACGCAGCCAAAAGCGAAACCCTGAGCCGCGATACAGTAGTAAGTATTAACCGCTCGATGTTAGAGCAAAATACTCTGCTTTCTTCTATATATTCGCAATTTGAGCCTAATGCTTTTGATGGGCAAGATTCGAGCTTTAAACAAGGTTACAAACATTCGGTTAATGGTAATGGCACCTTAGAGGTGTATATTACTCGCGACCAAAACGGCGTAATTGAACAGCAAAAAGTAGCTAATGCTGCCGATAAATATATTACCTCTTTAAATGAATTTGGTATTCGTGAAGCGCATTGGTATTTGTGTGCAAAAGACACGCTTAAGCCTTGTATTATGGAACCGTATTTATACGAAATCCCATCGGGCGACTCAGTAATGCTAACTTCGTTAACTGTGCCTATTTTAAAGTCAGGTCAGTTTATTGGTTTAGCTGGCGTTGATTTAACGCTCCCAACTTTTCAGGGCTTAACCGAAAAGCTGTCGAGCGAGCTTTACAACGGCCAAGCAAAAGTAACACTTTTAAGTGATATAGGTTTAATTGTAGGCAGCAGTCACTATAAATCTAAATTAGGCCGCCCATTTAAAGAAGCGGTTAGTAGCAACACTTACAGTGAGCTGGTTAAATTTAAAGGCCAACATGGTCTCTTTAAAACGCCTAGCGAGTATTTAGTTAACTACCCAATTAATATAAAACTAGCTAACACTCAGTGGTCATTAATCATAGAAGTACCTACAGAACTAGCACTTGCAGGGCCTGAAGCGCTAGAAAAAAACATGCAAGAAACAGCAACATCACTCAGATTTATTATTTTAATAACAGGCTTAGTAATTGCTGTGGTTGCTTTTGTTATTATGAAATTAGTAATAGCAGGTGTAATAGCGCCGCTACAACAAATTCAACAGCGGGTTGATAACCTCGCAAGTTCTGAAGGTGATTTAACACATACATTGCATGTCGATAGTCACGCAGAGCTTATTGCATTAGCTGGTGGGTTTAATCGATTTTTAGCAAAGCTACGTGATTTAATTTCTGAGCTTAAAACGGTGTCTGATCAAACTAAGCAGCAAGGCGAAATAGCACAACACATAGCTATTGATACAAAGCATAATGTGCAATCTCAATTTCAAGAAATTGAAAGTGTGGTAACGGCTATGAACGAAATGAGCGCAACAGCACTTGAAGTCGCCAGAGCATCAGAGCAATCAGCCCAACAAGCCGATGAAATAAATAGCTTGGTAGTAAGCAGTGAGTCGAGCTTGTCATCAGCGATGACGCAAGTTAAAACGATGTCTGAAGAAATTAAAGAAGCTAACCAAGCCGTTGAAAAAGTTGCTTCGCGTAGTAAAGACATTACGCAAATATTAGATGTAATTCGTACTATTTCAGAACAAACAAATTTACTTGCACTTAACGCTGCTATTGAAGCTGCGCGCGCTGGTGAACATGGGCGCGGCTTTGCCGTTGTTGCCGATGAAGTACGTGCACTTGCTTCTAAAACGCGTTCATCAACAGACGACATAAGCCAGCTAATTGATAGTTTATTATCTGAAGTAGGTAACGCATCTACCGTTATTGAAAAAGGCGTAGTACGTGCACAAAATGCCGTTGATGAAACATCAGTAGCTTTTGATGCTCTGCACAGTGTTGTTGTTAAAGTTGATGAAATAACCAATCAAATTACACATATTGCAACTGCTGCTGAAGAGCAAAGTTTAGTAACTGAAGAAATAAACCGTAATTTAACGCTTATATCTGATGCCGCATCGCAACTTGCTGACTTATCTACACAAGCAGGGGATAGCAGCGAAGCGCTTAATGCACTCGTTGCCCAGCAAGATAATGAACTTAATAAGCTTAAAACGTAACTTACAAATTAAGTTTTAAGCACAAAAAAAATGGCCAGTTAATACTGGCCATTTTTATTTAGTAGAATAAATGTAACTTGTTGGGAATGCTCGATAACTGCTATTTATAACTTTTTAATCAACATAAACATTTGGTTGATCATTGGCTCAGCAAATTGCTCTACATTAGGACGATTAAAATAACCGCGTAAACCTGTAAATTGCACTTGAAAAAAGCGCGCATATTCAACAGCGGTCAACGTGTTACTTAACTCACCTTTGTTTATTGCTTGGTTAAATAATTGCGTTAAATAAGCTTCAAATTGAGCCGTTAAATCTAAGCTGAGCTCATACAGGTTTGAATCTTTTTCTGCAAACTCGCTGTTTGCTTTAACTAGCATACAAATAGCGCTTGGACTGCAATCTTTTGTTTTAATTACCACGTTTTCAACAAACGCACGTAATCCACCAAGTACTGTATCGGCACTTGATAAAAACCCTTCTATTTGGGTTTTCATTTGTACGGTGTAATCTTTCAGCGATTCGCAATATAGACCTTCTTTAGAGCCAAACGCAGAGTAAATACTACCTGGGCGCATATTAACGGCTTCTTGTAAGTCACGCGTTGAGGTTGCATGAAAACCTTTTTGCCAAAATAGCTGACTAGCAACGCGAACTACATTCTCGCGTTCAAATTTAACCTTATTAGCCATATCATTCTCAATCAATTTGAACATTTGCTCAATTTTAACTTGAACAGTCGCTCAAAATCAAATACTATGTGTCTCGAAGTTACTTAAAACTATTAATTATTAGGAGCTAACCATGGCCGAATTTACTTTATACACTCAAGAAAACGCACCAGAAGAAGCAAAACCGTTACTAGCTGATTCAGTAGCAGCATTTGGTATGCTTCCTAACTTACATGCAGTAATGGCTGAAGCACCAACATTACTTAAAGGTTACCAAGTACTGCATGAGTTGTTTCAAAAAACATCATTCAATGCAGAAGAGCTAACAGTAGTATGGCAATCAATTAACGTAGAGCACGACTGTCATTACTGTGTTCCTGCTCACAGTGGTATTGCAGCGGCAATGAAGGTTGATCAAGGTATTGTTGACGCACTTGTTAACAAAACACCACTTGAAAACCCTAAGCTAGAAACTCTTCGTGAAACTACACTCGCAATGACACGTGAACGTGGCGTGATCAGCGATGAGCAAATCGAAAAATTCTTTGCCGCAGGTTACGCTAAGCAGCAACTACTTGAAATTATTGTAGGCTTGTCTCAAAAAGTAATGAGCAACTACACTAATCACCTTGCTGATACACCAGTAGACGCTGCATTTAAAAAATACGTAAAATAAATACGGTTTTATAAATGACAAAAGGCAGCCTAGGCTGCCTTTTTTGTGTTTATAAATCGCGGCTATTTAAATTTAACCGTTTTTGTACTGCGTGTATAAATACGTTGTTCGGGCTTTGTCCACTCACCCTTTTTTAAATAAGAGGTCGATACAAGAAATTTATCGTCTTTTAGTTCACTCATCGATTTAACCTTTGTAATACCATCTAGGCTACCAGTTACATCTTCATAGGCTACAAATTGAGTGGGGCTGAGGACTTTCATAGTCCCTTTTGTATAAAACCCTGCTGTTGTGAAATAGTAAAATACCAAAGACTCTTTTTTACTGTCGTAAAAAATCATCGACTCGCCGCCATACTCACCTTCATTAATAGAGTGCTTGGTATGTATCGCTTTACCGTTTAAAGCACGCTCCCAACGGCCAACATCTTGTATTTTTTTAGCACCTTCAGGTACTTTAAAGTCAGCCTGCCAAGTTCCTAAATAGGGCTTAAATACGGCAAGTTCTTTATCAAGGTTGGTGGATGTATCGGATGCATAGCTATTAAATGTTGATAAGCATAAGACTAAGAATATCGCTTTAAAATATGTCATAATTTGGCTCTTGTTTTTGTAATACCAATGCCAAGTATAGGCGATAATTAATTGATAAAGAAAATATTAATCACATTCTCATTACTTTATTTAGCCGCCATTTGGCAGGCTTACCTACTGCAATACTTACCTGTTTATATACCTATATATGTACCTGGTTATATAAGTGTATTAAGTGCTATCACTTTTTTAATGTACGCGTGGGATAAGCGACAAGCTAAGCGCTCTTCACATAAAAAAGTAAATCGTACGCCAGAGCGCACACTGCAACTACTTGCATTATTTGGAGGATGGCCGGGGGCATTACTTGCTCAACAATTACTTCGCCATAAATCGCAAAAGCGACGTTTTATAGTGGTGTTGTGGTTATGTATTTTAATAAATGTAGGATGCAGTATTGTCGCTATTTATTTTCCAGATTTATTGTTAGGTTAAAGTATAAATAGGAAAAGGACTTTTTATGACCAATACAAGATCGGCTGGCGTGACTTTAACGCTTATTTTATTTTTATTAATACCAATGCAAGGATGTGCAGACATGTTTGGGTTTTTTAATAAACAAGACGTTACGTTATCGTTGCCTGTAAAAGGCAGACTATTAAATAATGGTGAACCCCAACAGGGCGTTAAAGTAACAAGAGAGCTGATTTACGGTGATACTTATATTGATGAAGCTATAAGTGATAACAATGGTTACTTTTATTTCGATAATAAAACAATACGCAGTTCAAAGCCTTCAAACATGTTTTTTAATAGCTCTTTGCTACAGAGTATTTATATTGAAAACAAAAAAGATGAAGATTCAATCTTGTGGTATACCACAATACAGTTCACCGAAGAGCAAGCACTGATGTCTGATATATTAAATAACTTTGAATGCGAACTTAGTGAAGAGGCTAGAACGTACGATATACCGATAAAAAATATGGGTCAATTTTATACAGTTTATACGCGTTGTAATACCAATTCGCTTAATTAAGTGGTCTATTTTGAGGGCGGAAAAACGTGTTGATAGCTAGGCAAAAAATTCGCTATTTAGTTGTTCTAAATGAGAATTTTTTAACGCAGGTAGCGACACGTTTAGCCCCGCAAAATGATTAAGTATTATTGCGGATTGGTATAAGTTATAGAAATTAGTGAGAAGTTTTATAAAGCCACTAATGTTCATCTATTAGTGGCTTTAATATGACGATTAACGTTTTAACTGTGCTTCTTTTTGGTTTAGTAAACGAATTATAGGGTTTTGCTCTAATATTTTACTTTTCAAAATATAACCAATAATTAGTCCAGCTATAAAGCCCCCAATATGCGCACCATAATCAATGCCATCAGGGCCTGTTACTGCACCAAAAATGTTAAATCCTAACCAAATAGCAAAAAACCATACCGCAGAAAGTTTCTTCTGATAAATTACAAACATAAAAGTAAGGCTTGCGTGTCTGAACCACATTAAATACATGCCAAATAAACCGGCTATAGCGCCACTTGCGCCCACACCTGGAATTGTAGACATTGGGCTTACAATGTAGCTTGCAAACGATGCTAGAAGTCCACAGACTAAATACCACAACAAAAAGCGTTTATGACCTAACACGTCTTCTAAGTTATCGCCAACGATGTATAAAAAGTACATATTGCCAACTAAATGCATTATTGAACCATGTAAAAATACGCAAGTTAATACAGTCCATAGCTCATTACCTTTGCTTAAATCTGCAGGTGTCATGGCAAAGTTATCAATAACATAGCTAAATGAGCTCGGGTTTAAAAAATAAAGTACAAAAATCAATGTATTTAATACAATAAGGCCGCGAGTTACCCAAGGAGTCTTTTGTGGTTTAATATTATATTCAACAGGCATTTGCGTTAAAAATTGGAACAAGTAGGTTTTCCAACTCACTTTTTGATTTAGCTCGCCTAAACTCGCTTTTATTTCAGGGCTCTTTTCAACACTTTCAAGTTCGTCTTTATCAATCCAAGTACCATCGCAGTGTCTACAAACATCAATTTCGGTATGAAAAGCTTCCAGTAAGTGAAAACGTTCTAAACTTTTTTTACAATCCGGGCAGTCAAGCTCAGAAACGCCTAATTGCTCACCAAAGTGAGTTTCAAATTTATCACCTTCTGGGCCGTCATTTATCTCGGAAATCATGCGATTTACTTCATTTTTTTCGAACCATAAACCACCACATTCACGGCAAATATCTATTTCCTCACCCTGATAATTGGTTACTTCTAATGGGTGATCTTTACAATGTGGACAGCTTTTAGTTGGCATTTTTAAGTTCCTTTAACGAACCAACAGAAATATCATTCTGCTGTAATTCCATTTTTAATTGTTTAGCGCTATTTTTTAAAGCCGGGAGTGTTTGAGTTTTAATTAAGTTTGTTATTTTTGCTAATTCGATAGAAGCCTGTTTAGCTGATATTTTTCGATTTATTGCGGCATTTATGACAAAATCAGCTCGAGAATAAAATCGACGTATTCTAGTTAAAAATTCACTCGGTGTTTCAAGCGTAGTAGGAGAAAACTGCATGGTTTTCCATATGTACTGCTCAAGTGTGGGTTTAAAAAATTCCATTTCTGATTTTGGTGGGTTCTTCGCTAAGCGTTCTGCATACTCAGCTACCGTGTTTGCGTTATCATTAACTTCGTCATAGAGCGATGTACGTAAATAGTAGTTATCTTCCATTTTGCTAAATGAATCAAACTTAAGCGCTTGCTCTAAGCCGCTTTGAGCCGCCAAATAAACACCAAAGACAGTAGAAATAACCATAAAAAATTGATTTAACCAAAAGCCAGTGCTTTTCAGTTCTTTATGATCAGCTGTTTTAAGGGCTTGCGAAAATTTTTGAGTAACTATAGGTGGTTTTTTATTGTTTTCTGGGATGTGACTAGTTGGTTCCAACAGCTCGTTCCTTGAATAATTGCTTCCTTTTTAGGCGTACAAGAATACTTAAAAATTAACCAGTTAGCAATGTAGCCACTCGTATTGAATATACTTTTAATGTATTTACCTATATCTACAAGTAGTCACTTAAGTATGGCTTAGCTTAAATACTTAATAAAGAGGGTACTTAAGCTAAAGCTATTTTAAACTGTCTAATTAAATCATCTAGCGAAGCAGTTAAACGCGAGTTCATGGCTCAATATGCATGACTCTATATTAATGAATAGAGAGTTTTTGTAGTGCCTGAGGCTATTTTGTTAGCAAAGTAACGTATTACCAATAAACGGACTAAAAAAACCTTCTTTAATAACTCAATAATGAGGCGTAGTTAGCCTTTATATTTAAGGCGTTGTTGGCCCAACTCCTAAGAGGGGTATTTATTTTTGTTATACAAAAGTGGAGAACTTTTTACACAGGCAAAGGCTATGTATTTAAAAGCACAGCGCCGCTTTTATTTTCGCCTAAATGATCATCTTTATTGTAAATTGGGCAACTTTTAAGTGATAAGCAACCACATCCTATACAGCCGTCTACTTTGTCGCGCAGGCGTTGCATATGCGCAATTCGCTCATCAAGTTGCGCTTGCCAATGTTTTGAAAGTGCTGACCAGTCTTGTTTTGTTGGTGTGCGGTTGTCGGGTAGGGTAGCTAAGGTGTTTTTAATCTCATCGAGCGTAACTCCCATCGCTTGAGCTGCTTTTATTACAGCTACACGGCGTAATACATCAGGTTTATAGCGTCGCTGATTACCATTATTTCGCCAGCTCTTAATTAAAAACTTAGTTTCGTAAAAGTGAAGAGTAGATACTTTTACACCACTTCTTTTTGCTATATAGCCAACGGTTAGGTTAGCTTCGGTTAACTTTTTTTGTCCTACTGGCATTATTTTAATCCTTTAGTTGACCTCAATATAACTTGAGGTTTTAAGCTTTTACCACATTAAAAAAAGAGCTAACTAAATGCAATATAAAAATGCTCGGAAAACCATTATTATTTATTCAAGCGCACGTAAAAACGGCAATACCACAGCCCATGTTAATAGCTTTGCCGAGCAAAATGATGTGCGTGTAATTTGTCTAGATGATTATAAAATTGCGCCATACTGTTATAACAAAAACTATAAAAATGATGACTTTTACGCGCTATTTGAAGCGGTTTTAAAGTACGACCATTGGGTGTTCGCGTCTCCTGTTTATTGGTATAACACTACGGTACAAATGAAGTCTTTTATAGATAGGATCACAGATTACATGGATGACGAAACCTTGAAGCCGAAGTTACGGGCTTTACGTAATAAAGATTTTTCGTTGTTATCAAACGCATCATCGCTTGAAGCGCCTGATATTTTTGTAGAAATGTTTAAACGAACATTTAGCTATTTAGGTATGCAGTTTATTAACCACCATCATAAAAACACTCAATCGGCAGCATGATAAGCTGCCCTTTCTTCTTTGCTTCTGTTAGTTTTATAAATAGGTTAACTTATTTAAAACACAGGATTGTTTATGAAATACCTATTACTGCTTTTACTTATAAGCCCATTTTCGCAAGCGGGTGAAAACCTTATTAAAGACTTTGGTTACTTTTATAGTGTTCCGGAGCATGTTCAGATAAATGACTCTACGGTATTCAAAATAGCCTTTGATGTTGGTGATGGCGCTAAAAAAGGTGAGCAGAACACTTCAATGAACTCACTTGCACGTTTTATTAATATGCATGTAGCACACGGTGTAAAGCCAGATAACATTCAACTAGCGTTAGTGGTACATGGTAGTGCTAGCGTTGATGTATTGGCTAATAGTGAATATAAAGAACGTTTTAAAGCAGATAACAAAAATCAAAGTTTAATAAAGCAATTGTTGGCCAATAACACCGTGGTTTATGTATGTGGGCAATCGGCTACGCATCATAAAGTAGCACCAGAACAACTAATTGAAGGTGTGCAAATGTCACTTTCGGCGATGACAGCACATGCCCAGCTGCAACAGCAGGGTTATACACTTAATCCATTTTAATAATTAACATGACAAAAAATATTCTCTGCTTTGGTGATTCTAATACGTGGGGTTTAAACCCTGTAACGGGAAAACGCTTTGATGAAAATATCCGATGGACATCGCTATTAAATAAAAACTTAGGGCGTGGCTTTAACGTAATAGAGGCAGGGCAGCCTAACCGCACGTTAGTGCATAATCCACCGTTTGATGGCGTGCTTAATGGTGTTAGTTATCTAAAGCCTTACTTGGATAAGCATGAGCTCGACTTTATTATTATTGCCCTTGGTACAAACGATCTTAAAAAACGTTTTAATTTAACACCTAATTTAATAGCAGATGGCTTAAATGATTTAATTAACTCAATACATATTTATTATCAGCAAGGTAGTACTTTAAAATCCCCTAAAATTATTATTGCTAGCCCACCTAAAATAAGAATCACTGAGCAGTATTCGCGTATTTATGAAGGTGCAGATACAAAAGCAACAAAGCTCTCTAGTGCATTTAAAAGCGTTGCGGCTAATAATAAATGTACTTTTATTGATTTTAATACATTTATTAATGTAACAGCCGGTGATGGGCTTCACTTTGAAAGTAATCAGCATTTAACGGTAAGTGCTAAAATCACTCAATTGGTTCAAAATTCATTCAATAATTCTTGAATCCATCTGTTTGAATTTAATGCGACTTATGCAATCATCTAATATAGTAGTGATATAAATTAACAACTTCGAGATGCTATGAAAAAGTACCAACAAAAATCTATTATAGCCATTTTAACCGGAGGGTTAGTTTTTGTAACTGGCTGTTTTATCTTGCTCAATTTTGCAGCGCAGCAGTTAACAGCACAAACAAAGTATGATGCTGAATATATTCTCGGTCATGTAGAAGGTGCAATTGCAGAGAGGCGTCGAATTCTTACCCCATTAAATAAGCTTGCGTTTAAACAGTGTGATAATACAACTCTTCTTGAGATGCGCCGCGCTTTATTTGACGCAAAATATGTAATTGATATAGGCTTTTTTAAAGATAACCAGCTAGTTTGTACTACTGGCGCAGGCTTATTAAGTAAACCAATTAACGACAAACAGCCTGACTTTATTCGAGATGATGAGAAGGTGAGGGTTCGTTTTGAGCCAGAGCTTTATCTATTATTATTTAGTGAGCGCCCTATGGAGGTAATTATAGTCAGACAAGGGGACTATAATTTAATTATGCAGAGCACGCCCTTTACCAACATCGGAATTACTGCGCCAGATTGGGAAGTTATTTATAAAACACCAAATACTTTGCATCATTTAGCAGGTAAAGAGGGGCTGTACCAGCAGGTAAAAAACAGCGTTTTCTTTCCTTACGAAACTAACTCAGTTTGCAGTTCTACAAGTAGTCAATATTGTGTAGTAGTGCACTTGCCTTGGAGTCTGTTTTTTTCTAATAATCACTTATTATTAATAATTTCGTTAATTTTAACCTGTTTAGCGGGCATATCGAGTGCGTTAATAGTTGATGCGAGAATTGCTGCACGACGCTCTACTAATCAGCGTATTCGTAAAGGGCTTAAAAAGGGATCATTTTATTGGACTTACCAGCCCATTATTTGTTTGCAAAGTGGCAAGCTGATTGGTTGCGAGGTACTTGCACGTTTTGAAGATAAGTACGGTGCTTTATTTCCAGATGAGTTTATTCCGGTTATTAGAAAAAATAATTTAACCTGGACTTTTACTGAGGCAATGATTGCTACCACAATAAAAGAGTTAACCTCTATAGAGTTATTGCCAGAAGGCTTTAAAGTGTCGCTTAATATATTTCCGTGTGATGTAGAGCTGGGTAATGTGTCGTTACTGCCGCAAATTACAGAGCTTACCAACTCACGCTTTATTATTTGTTTAGAGATAACTGAAGACGAGTACCTTGATACAAGCATTGCGCATGCTCATTTTAGAACCTTAGTTGAATCGGGATTTAACTTATCATTAGATGACTTTGGTACGGGTTATTCGAATTTAAGAAACTTACAAAACTTGAGCTTTCATCAACTTAAAATTGATCGTACGTTTGTTAAAGATATAGCAACTGAGGGCTTAAAAGCCTCTATGATCCCAAATATTATGGAACTTGTGCATAAGTTTAATTATACCTGTGTGGCAGAAGGGATTGAAACCACTGAGCAAGAAGCTATTTTAAAAACAGCGGGTGTGCATTATGGACAAGGCTGGAAGTACGGTAAGCCCATGACGGCGTCTAAATTTAAAAATTATATAACTAATCAGCATTTTTAGATCTCAGCTGCCATACTAAACGTATCGGTATGAAATTTATAAATATTAGGTTTATTATGATCAAATTAACATTAAGTGCTTTTGCATTTTTATTACTTAGTGCGTGTACAACACAGTATCCAAACCAGCAGTTAACAGGTAAGCAGTTCCCAAGCATTAGCGGCGAAAGTTTAGAGCAAAGCATGGTGACTATACCCAGCGATTTTAAAGCAGATAAAACACTACTGCTTATTGGCTACAAGCAAGATAGCCAATTTGACATAGACCGTTGGTTAATTGGTTTAGATATGGCGGGTGTAACGCTCCCTACATACGAACTACCAACCATTGCCGGCATGGCGCCACGCATGTTTAGCACATTTATAGACAGCGGTATGCGCAAAGGCATCCCTAAAGAATTATGGGGTGGGGTAATCACTATTTATAAAGATGGTGAAGCGGTACAAAAGTTTACAGGTAACCAAAGCCCTAATAACTCACGTGTGGTACTTATAAATAACAGCGGCGAAATTTTATATTTTTATGATCGAGGTTTTTCGGTTGATGCGCTAAATAAACTAAAAGCGAGTATAGAATAATTGATCCTAAAAGTTAGTTTAGGCTAATGCATATTTAAGGCTTTATAAGTTATTAAGCCACTAATCCGATCTGTTATTTATCTTATAAAAGCAATTTTAAAAATAAAATTGATAAAGGTTTTGCATTGATTTAATTGATTTTTATCTATTTTAGGATGAGAAAGAATAACAGTACTTTAATATCAAAATCCCATTGTAAGTTGTATTTGATTTAGGTAATGTAGTGTAAATGTTTCAAGGACGAAATTTATGCCCCATAAAAACTCGGTATTTGTAAAAACAACGTTTCAATCATCTTTTCATTCACACAACTACACCGCTATTTTAAGAACATTACAAGCTTTGTTTGGTGATATTAAAATGGACGAAGTTATTCCTAAAGCTGAGCAGCGCACAAATTATGATTTGTTTTTAATCGATGGTGCTAAAAGCAAATGGCAAGACCTTATTCCGACTGACCTTATTTGTTTAGCTAAACACTATAGCGTTGTCATTTTTAATGTTGATAAAGAAGATGTGTGCGAGCAAAACTTATTGCTTAACCATTTTAATGGTGTTTTTTATAAATCTGATCCACCAGAAGATATTTTTAAAGGGTTAGTTCGTGTTGATACTGGCGAGCTTTGGTTTACGCGTAAAGTAATTTCAAAAGCTTTTAACGACATTTTAGCCGTGGCATCATCATTTAATAACCTAAATGACGACATTGAATTAAAGCAGGACTATTACGATCATTTAACAAAGCGAGAAAAGTCTGTTATTCATTTAATTGCACAGGGGGCGAGTAACAATACAATCGCTGATAAACTTAACATTAGCGACCACACTGTAAAAACACATTTATACAGTGCGTTTAAAAAAACTAACTCACGCAACAGGGTGGAGCTTGCTAATTGGGCGCAGCGCTATATATCGGTTTTGCTGCCAATGGGGAAATAAATAGCATATATAATCTCAATTTCTCCCATAAAAAAAGCTACTGTTAGTAGCCTTTTTTATTTGTTATGTCGGCCTGTGTAATTAGCTCACTTTTTTAGCCCATAAGCCTTTATCAATGCCTTTTGTTATAAGGTCTGTCAGTGCTTTTTCTATTGCCTGAGTTACACAAATACTCATAGGTTCGTTGTCACTAAAGCCGGCTTCAGCTTCAGCTAGACGTTTGTAGCTTACGTATCTAAAAAAGCCTGCACGCATCTCTTGGCTTAATACTTTTTTGCTGGTGGCCACACTAAGCAACACTTGGCCTGTACGAACATCCACAGCGCGTAGATAAATTGAAATAGCATCTTCACGGTAAAGCTCAGATGCGCCTATACCAAAGTATTCCATACCTAACCCACCCGTTTTTACATTGGTGTCATAGCTTATAATACCGCCCTCTAAAATGATTTTAGCTGTGGTAAGTGGAGGTAACTCAGCCTGGTTAGGATTATCAGTTTGGCCTGCACGAATAATTTTTCGCTCAGTTAAAATGTTTTGTAAACCTTCACGCTCAACAGGTGTAAACCAATCAGATTCATGCAGTGCTTGTACGAGTATTGAATTAGCACCTTGAGTAACGGCAGTCGAAAACGAACTAACGTTAGTTTGTGGTTTATATTGACCTGTTTGGTCTCTAAATGAGTAGACCGATACCGGAATGCTGCCAACAGGTTTTGGTAAATTTTTTAAGTCTGCAAATAATTCAGTGGGCTCTAGGCTAATTGCTTTTTGCTGTGATGGTGGAATAAGCTTACCTAAACTTGTACAGCCGCTCAAACCCAGTAATGTTATTGTTATTAGTAGTTTATACATTATCCAAACCTCGGTACTTCAATGATCACAACAGAGTCATCTAATATGTTTGTTATTTTTACTGTAATAGAATCGGTTGTGCTGGTTATAACTTCAATTTGATAATCACCACTCATAAAAATTGAGTCCTGATTAAAAATACTATCTTCAATATCCTCACCAAAAGCCATATCGGTAATTTCTCTTACCATGCGGTTTAAGTAAGTGCGCTCTAAAGAGTCTTGAAATTGTTCAGCGTAACCTTTTTCGATTACCGGAGCCTTGTGCTTATTTTGAGCCTGTGCTTTGCTCAGCAGCATATTTGCATTGAGTGGATTACCACCAAAGCTTGGATTTATTGGGGTGTAAATTATTTCAGTCGCGGAAGCTGAGAAGCTTAATATTGTTATTATTATAAGGGCTATTTTTTTCATTTTACCATCCATCTTTAGCCATATCTGGTGTTGATGCAGCCATGTTTGAGCGAGCCATTGCATCTATTACTGTATAAACAGCTTGCTCAACACGTTCATCGAGGGGTTCTAATCTGCGACCTAAATAAGTCGCGTAAACAAGTTGGTTATTCATTATTAAAGAAAGTTGTGTACCCGCTTTTGGTATTACGGTTTCTTTTATTTCAATATTAAAACCAGCTGTTGAAGGGAGATCTCGCCAGTAGTTTGAAAATTCATAATAAAATTGATGACCAAAGCGGCTAATACTTCTATCAAGTAATAAGCCATCTATTTCTAGTTCATCCGCAGCATGAGTTGCCCCAGAAAAACATAGGAAAAGTGTGAGTAGGTGACGATTAAAGTTAGTATTTTTTTTCATAATTTAAAAAGGGGAGAGGGTCGCTCTCCCCACCTCAACAATTACATTTGAGTAATTGTTGCTGCGTTTCCATCACCAATTTGGGTAACAGATACAGTGCTGTCAAAGCCAATTACTGAGCCTTCAACAATATTGTCGTTACCAATTTGAGTAACACTAAACGATACGTTTTCACCACCAACTAAAAATGCTGATTGTTCAACGCCAGTAACCCAGTTACCTTCACCTGTTTGTGAAATATCAATGCTGTGGTTATTGCCTTCAACCATCATATCAATAAGGTTTAACGTGCCACTTTGTGCAATATCAATTTGGTTATTATTACTATCTAAAATGCCAGCAAGGGTAACAATTGCTTCATTTTGAGAGCCGTCTTGAGCAATATCGATGTCATTATCGTTAGATGTAAGCGTTACATCTGGGTATGAAGATTGAACAAGTACGGCATTTTCATCGCCAGCTTGTACTAAATCAACATCATTGCCAGAGCCGTTAAAGTTAGCTAAGTGAATCGAGTTTAAATCACCTATTTGGGCTGATGTAAATTCATTGTCTGAACCAATTACACCCATGTAGGCTTCGTTTAAATCACCGTTTTGCATTGAAGTTAGTTCGTTGTTGTCACCAATTAAATCGGCTGTCATTAAGTTTTCAGCGCCAACTTGTGTTGCTGAAACCTCATTATTAGAACCTTCAAATAAGTTTGATTCAATTGTGTTAAGTGAACCTTCTTGATCTAAATCTATTTGGTTGTCGTCCCCAATTACAGTTGCAAACGTTACCGCATTAGTTAAGCCATCTTGCTCAATTTCAATTTCATTTGCATCACCAGAAATTGCACTAAATGCTACAGCATTACGATCACCTACTTGTTCAACTTCAAGCTCGTTGTCATTGCCTTGTAAACTACTTACTTTAAAGGTACTCCAATAACCGTCTTGAACTAAATCAAGAGTATTTTCGTCGCCTGTAAGCATCGTAATTTCTGCTTCATGCCATTCACCGGTTTGCAGTGAGGTAATTTCATTTGCGTTACCTTGCATATCCATGTTGTAGAACCAGTGACCACCAGTGCCTTGTTCAACATCAATGATATTATCATCACCAGTCACAATATTAATCGCTTCATTATTTACAAAAAAGCCTTGGCCAAATTGTGAAACAAATAACATATTATTATTACCAGTCACTTCAGAGATAAAACCATTAGCAACGCCATCTTGGCTGTATACTTGCAGGTTGTTGTCACCTGTGGTGATTACTTCAGCATAATTACCAAATTGGCTCTGCACAACTTCAGTTTCGTTATTATTACCGGTTGTTGTCACAAGCATGGTGTTGCTATCACCATCTTGTGTAAGTAGTGCAGTATTTTCATTAAAAGTTTGGATAAGAGTCATTGAGTTTTCAACACTTGCTACAGAAACGTTGGTAGCAAGTTCTGAGCTTGATGCTGATTTGTTGTTAGTATCTGCATAAGAAGCAAAGCTAGTACCCATTGCAATTGCAACTGCGCAGCTTAAAAGTGATTTGTTCAACTTCATTATTTTCTCCTTGAAATATTAAAACCAAACACCTTAAATTTTATAGGTTTTATAAGGTATTTGCTGTGTCAGCATGCCGTGCCGATATATTTTTCGTGATCCGCTTGCGTAACTTTAGAAGTAGGTGAAGCGTAATATGTGACTATAAATAATTAAGTTTTAATTTGTCATAAATATTGAACTAACAAAGTTTAAGCTCAAATTCATAATCACCCATTAACTGTATTCCCCTATTTCATTTTCTTAAATCATCATTTTTTACCAAATAATTAACCTTTTATTATCATTGGTTTATGTGTGTAACTGGTGGGTTTTAATGTAATAGTAAGCAAAAGCAGTAAAAAAGTTTGACCCTATAATGGGTAAGGTTGTAATGGGGCAGTTCATTAAAATGACTGTGTTTAGTGTTTTTTTTATAGCCAAACTGGTCAAAATTTATGATTTTTAATTCTTTTTAACTTTTTAACTTGTCAAATATCGTATTTACTAGTTTGCTTATAACTTGCCACGTGATCCCTTGTACTTGAAATAGTGAACAAACCCGCTTAGTGCTTCTAAGCTAACCCAACTATGGATAGAACAATGAAAACAAAATTATCTATTATTACGCTTGCTTTACTACCTTGTTTGGCTTCGGCTAAATTACCTGATGCAGGAGCTCTTCCACAAGCAGCTGCAAGCAGTGACTCTGTTATTGTTAAGTATAAAAAAAATGCAACACCTCAGATGCGTAAACAAGCACGAAGCTTGGTTAAAGCAAAAATTACAGATTTAAATAATGATGAAGTTGATGATAACTTCACATCATTATTCTCAGGCCGCCTTGCTAAATTTAAAGTGTCTGGCATGAGTACTAAAGAAGCTATTGAACGCTTAAAGTCTCACCAAGCTATTGAATATGTTGAGCCAGATTACCGCGTTAGCATAGCTGCTAATACACCTAACGATCCGCGTTTTGACGAACTTTGGGGACTAAATAATCTAGGGCAAACAGGTGGCATTGCCGATGCAGATATTGATGCGCCTGAAGCATGGGAGATCTCTATAGGTAGCCGCGATGTTGTAGTTGGTGTTATTGATACTGGTGTTGACTACAGCCACTCTGATTTAGCTGACAATGCGTGGGTTAACACTGGCGAAATTGCAGGTGATGGTATTGATAATGACGGCAATGGTTACATTGACGATATTCACGGTATTAATGCAATTACGGATGCTGGTGACCCAATGGATGACCAAGGTCACGGTACACACGTATCAGGCACTATTGGTGCAAGCGGTAATAACTCTACAGGTGTTGTAGGTGTAAACCATGAAGTTTCTATTGTTGGTTGTAAGTTTTTAGATGCCGCAGGCAGCGGTTCAACATCAGATGCAATTAAGTGTATTGATTACATGGTTAATCTTAAAAACTCAGGTGTAAACTTACGAGTTTTAAATAATAGCTGGGGCGGTGGCGGCTATAGCCAAGCGCTAGCCGATGCTATTACTGTTAGTGAGCAAGCTGACATCTTATTTGTTGCTGCAGCTGGGAATGACGAAGTTGATAATGATGCCAACCCTCATTATCCATCAAGTTACGAACATGAGAGTGTATTATCAATTGCCAGCACTGATAGTAACGATAACTTATCAGATTTTTCACAATGGGGCGCGACAAGTGTTGATATGGGAGCACCTGGCTCTGGTATTGTGTCAACGGTTCCGGGTAATGGCTATGCAAATTACTCAGGTACTTCAATGGCAACACCTCATGTTGCTGGTGTTGCTGCTCTTGTGTTGTCAGTAAACCCTGATTTAACAACATCAGAGCTTAAAGCGTTACTAATGAGTAGCGGTGACGCTAATACTGCACTTCAAGGTAAAACGCTTGCGGGTACGCGCCTCAACGCAAATCAGGCGCTATTAGATGCCGATCCAACGCCAAGCTTTAAAATGTCGGTGACGCCATCGTCACAGCAAATAACAGTTGGTGAGTCTGCAACTTATACGTTTGAAATTGGTTCTATTGCTCAGTGGGATGGTGAAGTAACGCTTGAACTAGAATCTAGCCTAACTGGTGCATATTTATCAGAGCTAACTGCAAGCCCTGGCGATACAGTACAGCTTAGTGTTGAGACCAATGAAAATACGCAATGGGGTGATTATGAGTTTACTGTTACAGCAACATCAGGTGATATTGTTAAAGAAAAAACAGTAAGCTTAATGCTTCAACCTGCTGGTTTAAATGACTACACCTATTCTAGCGAAGAAAATGTGGCGATTCCTGATAATGACCCACAAGGTGCTAATTCGGTAATTACAATTTCAGATGATTTAACTGTTTTTGGTACTTCTGTTGATGTAAATATTACGCATACTTGGTCTGGCGATATAGTCCTTACGCTAATTTCACCACAAGGCTCTGAAGTAACTCTACAGAGTAATGAAGGTGGCAGCGAAGATGATATTGTTAAAACATTTACATCAAGCGTATTTAATAGTGAAGTAGCAACAGGTGATTGGACATTAAATGCTGTAGATACAGCGGGTGCAGACACCGGCAATATTAATGGTTGGTCACTTACACTTAGCGCTATAGGCGAAGTAAGTGCACAACCACCACGTGCTGGCTTTACTGTTGATACACAAGGTTTAACAGCTTCGTTTGTAGATACAAGCAATGATGCTAATAACGACATTACACAGTGGAGCTGGAGTTTTGGCGATGGCGCTACATCAACAGATTCAAGCCCTGTGCATGCATATGCGCAATCGGGTAGTTACGATGTAGAATTAACTGTTACTGACAGTGAAGGCAATACAAGTACATCAACTCAAACGGTTGTTGTAAGTGATGTAGAGCTAGAAATTACCTTAAAACGTGCTAATAAGTCTCGCCTTGATACTATGCGTGTAGAGCTTAGTTGGGAAAGTGTTGGCGCTGAATCACTAAGTGTTTACCGTAATGGTGAGCTTGTAGATACTACTGCTGACCGAGGTCGTTACCGCGACTACGTACGTGGTGCTACATTACCATCGTACGATTACCAATTATGTGTAACTGAAAATGTATGTTCTAACATCATTACGGTTTCATTTAACTAACTACTCCTAAAGTGACTTTAAGCCCAGCATTGCTGGGCTTTTTTATGTTTTAAAAAATATAAACTATGCTTTTTTATATGGATGGGTTTTAAGCCAGTGCTCGGCTATTTGCTCACGTGTGGCAAACCAAACCTGATCATGCGAGCGAGCATATTCTAAAAACCGTGCTAATGCTTTTATTCTTCCTGGTCTGCCAATTAAGCGACAATGCAAACCTATCGACATCATTTTTGGGGCGTTTTCACCTTCTGGAGCGCCTTCCTCGTATAGTGTATCGAATGCATCTTTTAAGTAATTATAAAACTGATCGCCTGCGTTAAAACCTTGAACAGCGGCAAAGCGCATGTCGTTTACATCAAGCGTGTAGGGCACTATTAACTGTGGTTTACCTTCTTTAATACTGTAAAAAGGTAGGTCGTCGCTGTAATCGTCGGCATGATATAAAAAATTACCATTTTCAACTACAAGGGCTGCTGTGTTAGGGCTTGTGCGCCCTGTGTACCACCCTTTGGGCTTTTTACCTGTGAGCTTTTTAATGACATCAATGGCTTGTTGCATATGCTCGCGTTCGGTTTGCTTATCTATATTTTGATAATTAATCCAGCGCAGGCCATGGCTTGCAATTTCGTGGCCCGCTTCAACAAAGGCTTTAGCTACATCGGGGTGGCGCTCAAGGGCCATCGCCACTGCAAAAATGGTGACCGGTATATCGTATTTTTTAAATAAACGCAGTAGCCTCCACACGCCAGCGCGTGAGCCATATTCGTAAATAGACTCCATGCTTATATGGCGGTCTTCAACATGCGGGGCACTGACTATTTCTGATAAAAACGTTTCAGCGGCTGCATCACCATGCAGCACGCAGTTTTCGCCGCCTTCTTCGTAATTTAATACTACTTGCACGGCAATGCGGGCTTTATTAGGCCAGTTTGCATGGGGTACATCTGGACCATAACCAATTAAATCGCGCGGGTAGTTTTTAAAATGCTCACTCATTTTATTGCTCCTTTTTAAGTGCTGAGAGCCAAGCGCCTAGCGTTTCGCGCTCTGTGTCTGTCATTTTGGTCATATTGGCCAGTGGCATATCTTTGGTTATAACCGCGCGAGTATGAATAAGCGTGCTGGATTTTTTTACATCACTAATAGAGTCGAGCTTAAAGCCTAGCGGCGCTGTTTGAAAAAGCTCAGAGGTGGGTGTTTCGCTGTGACACCCAGTACAGTGTTTGCTAATTATATCCCACGCTTGTGCGTCGGTAATACTTGCTTGTAAAGGCGCGCTTTCGCCTGCATTTGTTGGTGTACTGGGCCAAGGTGCTATTGCTAGCATAAGGGCAAAAAAGGCGGCGATACCGCTTACAAGTACTGAGGGTTTATTAATGCCTTGGTGCTTTAAGTTAAAGTAATGGCGTATCCACATACCAATACCAAACAGCGCAATTAAAATAAGCCAGCCAAAGTTGTGGCTATATGTGTAAGGAAAGTGATTGCTAAGCATTATAAATACTACAGGTAATGTGGCGTAGTTATTATGAATAGAACACAGCTTTGCCTTTAAACCTGGCGCTGAATCAGGGATTCTACCAGCTTCTACTTCACTTACCATGTAGCGTTGGCCTGGCATAATAATGTGATACACATTACCCACCATACACGTGCCAATAAGTGCACCTACATGAATATACACAGCGCGGTCGCTAAATAATTGATCAACCCCAAAAGTCCACAGAGCTAATAAACCAATAACTACAGCAATAAACACTTTGCCGTTTTCGACCAGTGGGGTTTTACACAATAAACGATAAACACCATAGCCTAAGCCAATAAAACCAAGTGATGCGCCAATAGCGGCAAATTTACTTAGCTCACTTTTGCTGTTATCAATTAAATACACATCGGCGCCAACATAATAAAGTAAGCTAAATAGTAATATACCGGTGATCCACGTTGTGTAGGCTTCCCACTTAAACCAATGCAGGGTGTGAGGCATTTGTTCAGGGCCATTTTGATACTTAGCCACTTCGTAAAAGCCACCACCATGCACGGCCCATAAATCGCCTTTTATGCCTTTATCTATTTTCCATTGCGGTGGTGTTTGTAGGTTGTTATCAAGCCATGCAAAATAAAATGAAGCGCCAATCCATGCTATACCAGCAATAACATGAAAATAACGCAGTACTAAATGAGCAAGCTCAAATAAATAGTTTTCCATAACGGTTAAGCCTCTTCTAATACCGGTGAGCGGGTGTCTGAAAATTGATTGTTATCATCGCGCTTATACACACTTTTACCCATAATGTAGGTCTGCTCAACGCAGCGGTCGTCGCCTAACATCATCATTGCAAATAATTTTTCATGCAGGGTTTTGGCATGCTGTATCCTAAATTTTAAAAATGGGGTTGCTGAACAATCCATTACAATAAAATCGGCTTCACAACCGGCTTCAAAATTACCAATTGTTCCTTCTAAATCGAGCGCTCTAGCACCGCCGAGTGTTGCTAAATACAGCCCTTTAAATGCTGAAAACTTTTGACCTTGTAATTGCTGAATTTTATAAGCTTCGTTACCTGTTTGTAACATAGAAAAGCTTGTTCCTGCGCCTACATCGGTACCCATGCCTACGTTTATACCGTGCTCTTCACAGGCTTTTAAATTTAAAAGTCCTGATCCTAAAAATAGGTTTGAGGTAGGGCAGTGCGATATTGCCGCATTGTTATCTGCAAGGCAGCATAGCTCGCGCTCAGATAAATGAATACTATGGGCAAATACTGAGCGTTTACGTACCATTTTTGCTTGCTCGTACACGCCTAAGTAATCATCAAACTCTGGAAATAGCCCTTTTACCCATTCGCACTCGTCTTTGTTTTCAGATAAGTGTGTATGCAGGTAGGTGTCTGGGTATTCTTCAAGCAACTGAGTACATTTTTGAAGTTGCTCAGGGGTTGATGTAGGAGCAAAGCGTGGTGTAACTGCGTAGCTTAACCTATCAACATTGTGCCATTTTTCGATGAGGGCTTTAGATTCGTCATAGCTTGTTTGCGCGCAATCAGATAAGTCGTCAGGGCAGTTACGATCCATCATTACTTTACCGGCAATCATGCGTAAATTGCGTTTTTGTGATTCTTTAAAAAACGCATCAACCGATTGCGGATGCACAGTGCCAAATACAAGGGCAGTGGTTGTGCCGTTGCGCAGTAGCTCGTCTAAAAAGCGATTAGATATCTCTTTTGAATAATGCTTACACGTGAACTTTTTCTCTGTCGGAAACGCGTATTCGGTGAGCCAACTTAAAAGCTGCTCGCCGTACGCACCCACCATTTCGGTTTGTGGTAAGTGTATGTGGGTGTCTATCATGCCTGGCATAACGAGTTTGCCATCGTGGCGGATAATATGCGCTGATTTATCAATTGTAGGTAATATGTCTTGCTCATAGCCAAGTTTAACTACTTTGCCGTGCTTGATAACTAATGCGCCCTTTTCAAAAAAACGATAGGCGTTCTCGCCAGAAATGGCAGGGTCGTCAACAAAGTCGAGTATATCGGCACAAACTACTGTTAAGTCATTATTGTTTTGTGTGCTCATAGTTAGCTACCTCTGTATGTAGAGTAGCCAAACGGGCTAAGCAACAATGGGATATGATGATGTTTAGTATCTTGTAATCTAAACGTTATTTGCGCCTCTGGGTAAAACGCAGGGGTAGGTTGGTTTTGGTAATAACTATCTAAATCAAATACCAGTTTATAGGTTGCAAATTCTACTTCTGTATTTAGCCAGTCGGTAATTCGCCCATCGCTATCGGTTGTGCCTTGGGTTAGTTGTACCCATTCGTTATTTGTAAGTTTAAATAGCTTAACAGCAACGTTTGCTGCTGGTTTTCCGGTGCTGGTATCGAGTATATGGGTGGTTATAGGGCTTTTGTTCATAGCAGTGACTCCAATCTTATTTTTGTTATTTTGGCTTGTTCGCCCGCGGCTATATTAAGTTCTGTGCTGCGGGTGTTGTGTATGCGCTGCTCTATGAGTTCAAGCATTTGTTCGGCCGTTTTACCGGTGGCGCACACAATAAAAATAAAGCCAAACTTGCTCAGGTACTCTTTATTAAGAACGATCATTTTGGTAAGTACGGCTTCGTTTGCTTTGCTCATACCCGATTGCTCATGCCCCGCTTTTTGTGCGGTAGCAGCGTATTTTTTGCTAAGGGTTGATAAGTCACCTATTTGCGGGTGGCCTTCAAAGGCAGCTAAATAGTCGCTCTCGCCAAGGCTATCCCATATGCTTTTTGCGCATTCAAACAGCTGCTGAGCACTTTTAAATGGCATTGCTTTTATCATGCCCGCTACCCAGTTAGGGGCCGCGCAGCAATGCTCAAGTGCTTGTTTTGCTTGTGCATCATTTAGCGTATTTATTTGTAAGCTACTCATGCGCCTACTTCCTCCTGCGTGGTGCTAATTAAGGCATTTTTTAGTGTGCGCCACTGCAAGCCTTGGCGTTTTGGCGCTTGGGTTTGCATAGCCTGATAAAGGGCAATTAGCTGTCCACTAATCGAAATAGCCACTTCCATTGGTAATTTGCCCGTAATATTTTTAAGCCCAACAGGGCAGGTCATTTGTTGTATTTGAGCGGCTGTAAAATCGCGATGTGCTAGGCGTTGTTTAAAACGTTTTGCTTTAGTGTCAGAGCCAATAACGCCCAGCCAATTGGCATCAGCGCGTTTAATAATGGCTTGGGTGAGTGCAAAGTCGAGCTGGTGGTTATGGGTAAGTATTAAGTAGTTATTAGCTTTAGGCGCACGTTTTACTTGTTCTATTGGCTCTTCATCAACCACTTTTACTACGTTATTTGGAATAGCCTGTGGGAATACATCTGCGCGGCTATCTATCCAGCGTATGCGCATAGGCAGCTGTGCCAATATACCAATAAGCGCTTGTGCTACATGGCCTGCGCCATAAATGTCGAGGGTAAAGCGCTCGCATTGCATGCATTCAAGCATAACGGTGGCAGCTCCGCCGCAGCACTGGCCTAAATTTGCACCTAGGTTAAATTGCTCAATTACTTGGGCGGCTTCGCCTTTGGCAAGTAGTTCGCGGGCTTTTTCTATTACTACGTATTCAAGGTGGCCACCGCCAAGAGTGTCGTAAATATGCTCGCCGCTTATTACCATTTTAGAGCCTGTGCCGCGAGGGGTTGAGCCATTTGTGCCAAGTACCGTGGCAATTACATAATTAGTGCCGCTTTGTTCGTGCTCGTTTATAGCCTGCGCCCAGTTTTGAGTATGAAAACCCTGAAACGACTCATTTAAATTAGTCATGTTGATGCTCCTTAAACCAACTAGCGGTTTGCTCAATTGCACTCAATACTCGCTCTGGGGTTGCGGGTGTATCCAATGGGGCGGTGTATTTGTAATCAGCCACACTACTTATGGCATTACGAATAGCGCTCCATACACTAAAGGCCAGCATAAATGGCGGCTCGCCTACGGCTTTTGATCTAAACACGGTGGTTTCTGGATTTGCTGAGTTATAAAGATTGACGTTAAATTCGGCCGGGGTATCGCCAATGGCTGGTATTTTGTAGTTGGCTGGGCCAAAGCTTGCAAGCTGGCCTTTATCATTCCATTGTAAGTCTTCGGTTGTTAGCCAGCCCATACCTTGCACAAAGGCGCCTTCAATTTGCCCTATATCAAGTGCTGGATTAATTGAACTGCCTACATCGTGCAGTATATCAACGCGGGTTACCGTGTTTTCGCCCGTAAGCGTATCTACTTCTACTTCACTCAGTGCTACGCCGTGAGCGTAGTAAAAAAATGGGCGGCCTTCGCCTTTGGCTCTGTCGTAATGAATTTTTGGTGTGGCGTAATAACCCGTTGATGAAAGCGATATACGATTCATGTAAGCAAGATTTGCAAGTTCGCTAAAGCTAATTTCCCCTTTACTAAAAGTAATGAGGTTATCTTTAAATGTAATACTTTGGCTGTTTACTTCAAAGTGCTCGGTAATAAAATCAATTAAGCGCTCTTTTATTGTGTTTACTGCATTTAGCGCCGCCATACCGTTTAAGTCGGTACCGCTTGAAGCCGCTGTTGGCGAGGTGTTTGGCACTTTGTCAGTACGCGTAGCACTAATACTTACCGCGTTAAAATCGACCCCAAAGCCATGGGCTACAATTTGCGCAATTTTGGTGTTCAGCCCTTGGCCCATTTCGGTGCCGCCGTGGTTTAAATGTATAGAGCCATCACTATAAACATGTACGAGTGCACCAGCTTGATTTAAATGTTGTACCGTAAACGAGATACCGTATTTAACCGGCGTCATTGCAAGGCCTTTTTTGATAATAGGTGACGATGCGTTAAATGCTTTAATAGCCTCTTTACGTGCCCAGTAGTCACCCGACTCCTCAAGCTGGTTTATCATATCTTTTAAAATATGTTGCTCTACGGTTTGATGATACGGCGTGGTGTCGCGACCTTTTTTATATAAATTGAGTTTTCTGATCTCAAGTGGATCTTTACCTAATTTGGCTGCTATATCGTCCATTATTAGCTCGCCCATAATCATTCCTTGCGGGCCACCAAACCCTCTAAATGCGGTATGGCTTACGGTATTCACTTTACAGCGATTACCTTTAATTGTGGCGGCTGGGTAGTAGTAGGCGTTATCGGCATGAAACATGGCACGGTCTACAATTGCATCTGATAAATCAGGGGAGTAGCCACAAAATCCGTTTACGGTAATGTCGGCACCTTCTATTAAACCATTTTCGTCAAAGCCAACATGGTATTGATTATAAAAAGGGTGGCGTTTACCGGTTAATTTAAAATCGTCGCTGCGGGCTAGGCGCATTTTTACTGCGCAGCCAAGGTGGTAAACCGCAAGGGTTGCAAGGCATGCCCATGGTACGCCTTGGGTTTCTTTGCCACCAAAAGCACCGCCCATACGGCGGGTTTCTACGTTTACAAAGCTAAATGGCTTTTTTAATATTTTGGCAACTAAGTGTTGAACCTCAGTAGGGTGTTGCGTAGAGCATTGAACATGAATGCCCCCGTCGTTATCAGGTTGCGCCAGCGCTATTTGGCCTTCTAAATAAAAGTGTTCTTGCCCGCCTATGTTTATTTCGCCTTTAAGCTGGTGGGCTGCATTATTAATGGCGTGTTCGCTGTTACCACGGTTAAGTGAATGGGGCGGCCTTACCCAATGCTCTTTGCTAATGGCTTCTTTAATATCGAGTATGGGTGTAGTTTGCTCGCACTCTATAACCACTAAACGTGCAGCGCGACGCGCTATGGCGTAGCTGTCGGCAACGACAATTAATACAGGTTGCCCGTGGTATTGAATTTCATGACTAGTGAGTAATACATCACCAGGAAATACTGGACCAATATCTAATTTACCCGGTACATCTTCGGCCGATAAAATACGTTTAACGCCTTCAACTGCCAGTGCGTGACTTGTATCTATTGATTTAATAAAGCCGCTTGTAACAGGTGCGAGCACTGGGTAGGCATGGAGGCAGCCGTATGGCTCCGGGTTATCGTCGGCAAAATTTGCACTGCCACAAACTTGTTTAATAGCGCTTTCGTGATATTTAGACTGTCCAACGCTACCACCTTGCGCCTTTAGTTTATCCATTTCAAAGTGACGCATGTGAGATCCTCGTAATGGCAATGTTGTTATTGTTGCTTGCTTGCGGCTCACAAAACTCAATACCAATGCGTTGTAATAAGTTTTTGCTTACCGTGGTGCGGTAATGCGCACTGCTTCTTACATCGCTCATGGGCGTAAAGTCATCGTTAATAGCCGTTGCTGCGTCTATAAAGCTACTTACTTGTAACGATTGAGATATCAGCTTTTGCTCAATATGCTGCGCGCGCTTAGGAATAGCTGCCATACCGCCCATAGCGCAGCGGGCTTGAGTAATCATGTTTTGTGAATGCTCTATAGCAAGTACCAAACAAACGGTAGATATATCGTCTTCAAAGCGTTTTGATATTTTATGACACGCCAGTTTTAGTGACTCTGGGCGCTTTGGGATGGTGAACTTGCTAATTACTTCATCGCTTTTAAGAACTGTTTTTTTGTAATCAATAAAGTAGTCGGCAACTTTTATAGTGCGCGTACCAGCGCTGCTTAATAAATCCATTGATGCATTAAGAGCGATTAAAAGGGGAGCTGGATCGCCAATAGGAGAGGCATTCCCTATGCTGCCACCAAGTGTGCCGCTGTTACGTACTTGGCTTGATCCTAAGCGTTCAAATAGCTCTTTTGACTCTGGGTAATGGTTATAAAATGCCTCAACAAATTGGCTATAAGGTAGCGCTGCACCTATGTGTAACTCACCGTTATGATCTGCCAAGGTACAAAGCTCCTTTACTTGGCTAAGGGAGATAATTACATCTGGTAAAAGCATGTTTTGGCTAAGCTCAATGGCAAAGTCGGTACCACCAGCAACTAAATGTGCATAAGGATAAAGCGTTTTTAGCTCAACAAGTTGTTGGGCAGTTTGTGGTAAGTAAAATTTGCGAGGGCCATTTTTTAAAAATGGAATATCGCCATCATATTGCGTATTAAGTGATGCTTTAAATTGAGCGGCCATTGCTGAGTACGGTTCAGCTTTACGCTCATAGCTATAGGCTTTTTCGGCTGCAAGTAATATAGGGCTATAACCTGTACAACGACATAAGTTACCGCCAAGTGCATAAATAACCGCTTTTTTACCAGGGTACGTTGGCTCATTAATATAAAGAGCCAACAAA
This sequence comes from Pseudoalteromonas sp. 5Ae-yellow, assembly GCF_014077565.1. Classification (NCBI taxonomy): domain Bacteria; kingdom Pseudomonadati; phylum Pseudomonadota; class Gammaproteobacteria; order Alteromonadales; family Pseudoalteromonadaceae; genus Pseudoalteromonas; species Pseudoalteromonas sp. 5Ae-yellow. The sequence continues at coordinate 1,998 of NZ_JACGWD010000052.1, read as the reverse complement.
CTCATTATTATACCGGGCGTACAAAAACCACATTGCGAACCATGACACTCCACCAGTGCACGTTGCACGGGGTGTAAATCGGTTAAGTTTGGGTATAAACCAGTAGTCACAGCCTCTACCGTTACTATATGTTTTGCATGCGCATTACCTAATAACAATAAACAGCTGTTCATTGTTTTGTATTGCCAACTAGCTTGCCCGTTTGCATTTATACGCTCTTCACCCACTAAAATTGTGCACGCGCCACAGTCGCCAGTTGCACACCCTTCTTTGGTGCCCACTTTCCCTTTTTTGGTGCGAAGCCAGTCCAAAATGGTGAGACTTGGCGAGCATTCTTGTACTTCAATTGGCGTGTTATTTAATAAAAATTGAATCACACAGACCCCCTTAATTTTTATAAAGCCCTGATACATAAAGGCTTGGCGTATGTTTTTTCTTGTTGTTTGCGCACGGGTAACAAAAATACTTTTTAATCTTTAATTAGCTTATTGCAGTTACTATGCCATTGTTGACCGCTTGGTCAGTTAATGGCGGTTGGGTTAAATTATCGAGGTATAGGTAATAACGGAGTCGCTTTAAAAATAAGGCACGGTGAAGCGAATGCTTTTACTATTTAAATCTAAAGGGGGAAATAGGGCTGGTAAAAGCACATTAATGAAAATGCTTTATGGTGTGGTTAAACCTGACCAAGGGGACATGTTTTTTAATGGCCGTATAATACCAATCAACAATGAAAAATTAGGGTAGGTGTCAGCGTTATTTTTTTATGTAACTCTGCAAGTTGGATAGGTATTAGCCTATTAATCTTTGAGTCAATTTTTGTAGGCTATCTTGCTTATTTTGAGTGGATAAATAGCGCTAGCTTAATTTATGAGCCTACTTATAAACAACGTGTAAAAAATACCTACTTTTAAAATAATTACCTTCTCAAATATTACCTTTCATAAAACCTAACCTCAAACTGCATTCAGTGTGAATTACAGCGTTGTTTTTAAATGTAATTTTTAAAGTTAATTCAACTTTTAAGGGATGTTTTTTGGCACGTAAGTTGAAACTACTCCTTATAAATTTTAAAAAGGAATTACCATGACTGCTGAATACTTTATGGCACTAGGATTACTCGGTGTCGCATTTTTTGCTGTTGCAGGGGCATTGCTTGGGTATGAAAAAAACATTAGTGGCTTTGGCGTAGTAGTGGTGGCAACCGTTACAGCATTAGGGGGCGGTACCCTCAGAGATATACTTTTAAACAAACCGGTATTTTGGATTGCTACCCCAGAGTATTTATATTCGACCTATGGGGCCGTTATAGCAACAATTGCATTTATTCGATATTTACCGCGCGTTAATAATTACTACTTTTTATTAGTAGACGCTGTTGGTATGGCGTTATTTAATATTATGGGGATAGAAAAAGCACTCATTAATGGCTCTGGCATGGTGGTCGCAATTACCATGGGCATTACTACAGGTATATTTGGTGGTTTAATACGCGACGTAATTTGCCGTGAGGTGCCAACTGTTATGCGCAGCGAACCTTACGCCTCTGCGTGTTTAGCGGGTGGTGCAGTTTATGCCGCTTTATTTAGCCTTAATGTAGATTACATTTGGTGTATTTTAGGGTCATTTTTCACGACTATTTTTTTAAGATTAGGCTCTTTGCATTGGGGTTGGCATTTAACTATTTTCAGAAAAAAAGACTTCAGAGATCAAAGCGACTAATTTTAGCTACGAGTAGCCCGCGTTTGCATGTAGTACTCGTAATTATTCTCATCCGTTATAGTAAAACCCAGCCGCTTATAAAGTCCTAATGCTGGGTTGTTTTTAAGCACAGTGAGTTTAATAGGTTTTGACTGCGCACTTGTAATAACTGTGAGCGTCTAGCGAACTACACCTATGTTTTAAAATTCCAGGGTAACAAGCTGTCGATATCGGGCTCAGGCTGGCACAGTTCATCAAGGCAAGCACAGATGTAATTAAATGGGATTAGACCATTTA
>NZ_JACGWD010000104.1:0-10369 GCF_014077565.1 Pseudoalteromonas sp. 5Ae-yellow | reverse complement strand
ATAGCCACGCGGTATGAAAAGCTTGAACGAAATTATCATTCAATGCTCGCTTTAGCATTTACTATGATGTGGCTACCAATGTGGGCTGATTGATATATGTACTACAAAGATCAACAGCCCCTAATTGATTATTTAAAAATAAATTATAAAGAGGCTTTTATATTAGCCTATTTAATAGATGGCGATTGTAGGCTTAATTTTCAACCGCGCAAGTATTTTTAACATTCTTTTGGTCGTATTTTAATAATAAAAACGCATAAAAAAAGCGCAGTTAATAACCGCGCTTAATAGATAACCTGAACTCTGGATAATAAATCTATCTCTAGCAGCTATTTTCAGCGCTAACTGCGTTGAATTTACTTGCAATAGGCTAGCTATTGACGCGTAAATTCGCCTTGTTTTCACTGAAAACCTCTGGCTAGAGAAATAAGCTTAAATATCATCATAATAAAATATGTTGGTATATCTCTTAACCAGAGTTCAGGTTAAATAGTTTTTAGCTTTAATTAAAATCCAAAGCTTACTTTTGCGTAGTACGTTCTGCCGTCAAAGCCGTATGGCAATGCACGTACTGGGTATTTAAATGCGCCGTTGGTGATAAAATTAAGTACTTCGTCGTCGCCTAATTCATCTGGTGTTTCGTCAAATACGTTATCGGCACCTACCGAAAGCGCAAACATGTCATTAATTTGGTAACTAACATTTAAATCAACTAACACAGCAGACTCAACCGTACTTGTTGGTTTAAATGACCCCGTAGGCGAAAGCTCACCAGGTAATGAAATATGGTCGTTACCAAAGTATTTTACGTCTGTTTCGCCAAAGTAGTTAAAGCGAATAGTAGATGTGTATGCATCGCGCTCGTAATCAAAGGTAAGCGTTGCACGCTCACTTGGTTGTCCGTCTGTAAAAAAGCTACGTTGTAGGTCGTCAAATGCAACTGCTTCAGGAATACCGTCTTCTGCATTTACGCCGTCAATTTTAGTATCGTTTAGGTTACCCGCAAAGGTTACACCAAAATTACCGCCTTCAACGTCTGTACGGTACGATGCAATAATATCAACGCCCTGCGTAGTAGAATCAACCGAGTTTGAAAAGTAGTTAGCTTGTACTGCACCCGTTGCTTGTAGCGCTGCAACTGCTTCACTGCTAAACGATACATCGTCAGCGCTAAGTAAGCTGCCAAGTGTAATACGGTCTTCAATTTCTACGCGGTAAAAATCAACCGTTAACGAAAGCTCGCTTGTTACATCGTAAACAAAACCTGCGCTGTAGTTTGTTGAAGTTTCAAGCTCTAAGCTATCTACGCCTAACGCACTTGGGAAAGCGGTCCCTGTGTTTGCCGTGAACGACTGCGTTAATGTGCCGTCTGAGCCTAAGTTAGTTGTAAAGGCTGTATAACCACTTTGTTGAAGTGATGGCGCTCTAAAACCAGTAGATACTGCACCACGTACTGCAAAGTCATCTGAAAATTCATAACGTGTTGCTAATTTACCAATTAAATCATCCCCAGCATCTGAGAAATCTTCATAACGTAGCGCACCACTTACGTTCCATGCATCTGTGATCATGGTTTCTACGTCTACATAAACTGCGTAGCTGTTACGGTCGCTGTCGTTAGCCGCTTCAGGGCGTAGGCCGTTATAAGCTTGAAAACCACACTGTGCAAATTGATCCGGATCGTTTACTGATGGGTACGATGTATCCATATTTGCTAAACCACACGCGTACGATGCTTCATCGCCTGCAACTATTTCGTAGTTTTCTTTACGGTATTCGGCGCCTACTGTTACATATAAAGGCTCACTACGGCCAATATCTACAATACCGTTTACATCAAGGTTGACCGTTGTTTGATCAAATCTAAAACCACCTGAGTAACCGCCAGTAGGGCCTGCGTTTGCTGCAATGTCGGCATCGCTTGCACTTGGGTTATTAAATAAATACTCAGCCGCGTAAGAAGCGTTTAATGTATTACGTGATGTAAAATCGTATTGGTTTTCGCCATAAACAGCCGATACATCATAAGTCCAGTCTGTGTTTATATCGCCTTTAAAACCAAGCGCTACTGAAATATCTTGTGCTTCGTTATATATGCGCGGTAAAAAACCATCACTATATACTTGAGTTACGTTTTTAGAGGCTTCGTTAAAGTTACGGTAAAAACCATTACCTAGTGCAGTACGCTCTGAGTAGCCACCAAACGAGTAAAGCTCGCCGTCGCCCATAGGTAATGCCATGTTGTAAAATAACGACGTAAATTCACTTTCTGAGTTACCTTGGCCCCAGCGTACATCTTCACTTAGTGTACCTGGTTCAACATTAAGCGAACCACCCGTATCGCGCTCTGCACGGTTAGTGCCGTCGGCATCACGGTACTCAAGCGATAGGTTAATAAAGCCGCCTTCGTTACCTAATTCAAAACCACGGTTTAAACCTGCTGAAATTGTATCGCCGTCACCTTCACTTGTGCCGCCGTATTGTACAAAACCCGTTGTAATACCGGTTGAGTTATTAAGAGATAAGTTAATTACGCCTGCAATAGCATCAGAGCCATACTGCGCTGCAGCGCCATCGCGTAATACTTCAACGCCTTTAAGCGCTGTTAGCGGAATGGCATTCATATCAGTACCCGCAGCGCCTGCACCTACAGTACCGTTAAGGCCAAAAATTGATTGGTTATGACGACGTTTACCATTTACTAATACAAGGGTTTGATCTGGTTGTAAGCCACGAAGTGTTGCGGGTCTAAATAAATCTGAACCGTCTGATACTTGTGTACGCGAAAAGTTAAATGAAGGCGCTGTCGCTTGAAGGCTTTGGCCTAATTCGGTAAAACCACCTTTAGTTAAATCATCTGCGTCAATTAAATCAATAGGAGAAGAAGACTCTGTAGAGGTACGGTTAGATACACGCGATCCTAATACAGATATTTGCTCTATGTTTTTAGCAGCTTGCACTGGTGCTTCTTCAGCGTTAACAATGCTTGGTGCGCTAAACGCGAAAGCAACGGCTACAGCAAGTGTGTTTAAACGGTATGTTGACATAGTGACGACCCTGTTTTTTTGTATTCTTAATAATATGTGTGTGGTTATGATGCTCATAATCTGTTGCAAACATCCTAGCAACATATGCAAACAAAAAGAAATGAAAAAAACGAAATATTTGGTATAAGTATGCAAATAAACTTCAAGATAAGAAAAAACAACATCAAATTGGTTAAAATACGCGCTAAAAGAGCATTAAACTTCAAAAGCTAGCTGGTTAACTTTTTATTTACAATGTGGTTTTGCTCGTTTGTTTATACTTTTAGAGGTAATAGGCAGCGGATGGTCGTACCTGTCCCTAATGTGCTGTTAACTTCTATTTTTCCACCATGATCGTTCACCATAGCGTATACAAGTGTCATACTCATGCCGGTACCTTTTCCGACTTCTTTTGTCGTGTAAAAAGGGTCAAACATATGTGCTATTGTGTCTTCACTCATTCCACAGCCATTATCTTTTACCTCAATACATATATTTGTGGCTTGTTCAAAAATACTCACCTCAATAATGCAGCCTTTTTCTAAATCAAGCTCGCATGCTTGCCAAGCGTTCATTAATAAATTTACAAAAATCTGATTAATAGATGATAAATTGCACCAAATAAGTGGTAGTGGTTCAAAGCGTGTTTTTATTTCGCATAACTTAAGTTTGTTACTCAATAATCTTAAAGCGTTATTAGCGCCAGTCGTTATATCGGTTAGTTGTTTATCTTGCGAAGAGGTGGGGTGAGCAAAGTTTAATAAGTCATGCACAATTTGTTTTATTCGTTTGAGTCCTTCAACGCTGTCGTTAACTTGTCCCTGTAAGTTGTTATAAAGCCACGCATACGGATACTGTAAATTGAGTATGTCGATTTCGTGTTTAAAACGGCTCTCTTTAATTTCGTTATTTAAGTATTGCTCGTTAAGTTTTAGCAGCGTGATGAGCAAAGGGGTAGAGTTTTGTAAGCTTTCTATATTACTCATTGCATAGGCAAGCGGGGTATTTATTTCGTGGGCTACGCCTGCACAAAGCGTTCCTAAGGTCGCCATTTTTTCAGTTTGCACAAACAGCATTTGTTGATGTTCTAAATCGGCTACTTTTTTTTGTAATTCATTATTTATGGCAACTAAAACGGTGCTTTTATCTTTAAGTAATTGTTCTGCGGCCAAGCGCAGCTTTTGTTCGTTTAAAAAAGCACGTTCAAAATTACCATCTGATCCATTCATTCCTTTCATCCATATAGATAACTTTATACATAACTTTATACATAACGTTTAGTCGTCTGTATGCAAATTTGCAACTTTAGTGCAGCCAAGGCCTAATATTTTGCATAAGTAATTATCCACTTATTGCTAATAACTCCATTATGTAAATACCACTTAATATAAAAGGTAGGCACAAACACACCATAGAGTATTTTTTTAAGCTATTATTTAACCAGAAGTAATTTAAAGGCGACTCAATGACTCAAGTAACACCAAGCACACCAATAAATCAGATTGATGTACTTTGCATTGATGATGATGAAATAGTACTACGCACGTTAACACGGCTACTTGAAGTAAATGGCCTGTCGGTTATTGTTTGCGATAACCCGCAAAGTGCACTAACGCTTTTTAAAAATCATGAGTTTGGTTTAATTATTAGCGATATGCGTATGCCGGTAATGAACGGTGCCGAGTTTTTAGAAAAAGCACGTGCGCTGGCGCCCGACACTCAACGCATTTTGTTAACCGGTTACGCCGATATACAAACAACCCTAGCGGCTGTTAACCAAGGTCAAATAAATGGCTATATTCAAAAGCCTTGGCAAAACGACTTATTACTTCGAAGCATTAAAGATAGCCTTGAAAAGTTTGCGCTAAAAAAACAAAATCAAAAGTTAGAAGCACAAGTTAAGGCGCAAAACCTAGAGCTGCTAGAGCTAAACAACACGTTAGAGCAGCGAGTAGATAAACGTACTTTACAAATAAAACAAGTTTTAAAAAAGCTTGAAGACGCCAACGAGCGTGAAAAACAAGAGCACAAATCAACTGTAGAGTTACTATATAATTTTATTAACGCAAACCCCTACCTAGACGGCAACAAAGCACAAAACATTGCAAATACCTGTACACAAATAGCGCTTTATTTAAACCTGTCGCAAAAAAGCATTGATCTTGCTCCAATGGCTGGCTATTTAGCGCAAATAGGTTTGCTTGCTATGGACCCTGAGCTTTATAAAAAACCGCTAAACAGGTTAAATGAGCAACAACGTAAGACCTTTTATACTCACCCAAGTACTGCACAATTAATGCTAATGCCAGCAATACATTTACACGATTTATCAGATGCTATTTATTATCAGTTTGAACGTTTTAACGGTAATGGAATGCCCAAAGGTCTTGCCGGAAACGACATACCAATAGGAGCTATGGTATTGGGGTTAGCGCGCGATTACTGGGATGCATTTGAGCAGAGCAATGCAAGCGATGAAAAGCAGCGCCACGATGATGCACTTGAAGGTGTAAAGCTTTACAGTGGTTCGTTTTATCATCCCAAAATTGTACGTGCGCTTGAAGCAAGCCATGCCAAACTACACGAACAAAAAAGTTCAGCAGGATCAGTGCTAATTTGTAACGCCCATGAACTCAAAGAGCAAATGACACTCGGCCATGCTCTGCACAGCCATGCAGGTATAATGTTGCTGCCAAAAGGCCACGTATTTGGCAGTAAATCGATAGAAAAACTCCAACAGTTAGAATCTAAAAAGCCAACCCCGTTTAGAATAATGGTTAAAACTGCTAAATGATTGATCTAAACGGCAGTTTTTTTCGTTACAATGTGCATAAAATACATAATTGAATTTGCTTAAAGGAGCACTCTGTGTCGCGATTTTCTGCGGTTACTGACAACCCCCATGATGGGCGTTTTAACCAAAAAACGGGAATACTGCTAACTAACTTAGGCAGCCCTGATGCACCAACAGCGGCTGCGCTTCGTACATATTTACGCGAATTTTTATCAGATCCACGCATTGTAGAAATACCACGCTTGGTATGGATGATAATTTTACATGGCATTATTTTACGGGTACGCCCTAAACGTTCGGCTAAATTATACGAGAGTATATGGACCGAAAACGGCTCACCACTTACCCACATTACTCGTCAACAAAGCGTAAAGCTAAATGCCTTATTAAAAGAGCAAGGGTATACAAATACTGAAGTGGTAATGGCTATGCGTTATGGCAATCCTTCAATAGAGGCAGGACTTGAAGAGCTACGAGATAAAGGCTTAACGCGTATTATTATACTGCCAATGTATCCGCAATATTCTAGCCCAACTACAGGCTCAACCTTTGATGCCGTATCGAGCGTACTGCGAAAATGGCGCTGGGTGCCAGAGCTGCATTTTGTTAATGGCTATCATAAAAATACCCGTTACATTGAATCCCTTGCTAATAGTATTAGTGAGGATTTAGAAGCGAATGGTATGCCACAAAAAATTGTTTTTTCGTATCACGGTATGCCTAAATTGTTTTTAGAGCGAGGCGACCCGTACCACTGCTTATGTTTACAAACCACACGCTTAGTTGTCGAAAAACTAGGCCTTGATAAAGACAAAGTAATTAGTACTTTTCAAAGTCGATTTGGTAAAGCCGAGTGGTTAAAGCCCTACACCGACGCAACTCTCGCAGCCTTACCTGATGAAGGTATTACCGATGTAGCTATTATTAGCCCTGCTTTTAGCGCCGACTGCCTAGAAACACTTGAAGAGCTAGAAGGCGAAAACCGTGAAATATTCGAAAACGCAGGCGGCGAAAAATACCGTTACATAGCGGCACTAAACGACAGAGACGACCATATAGAAGCTGTGTTTGATGTTATAAAACCTATGTTGTAACCAGGTTTACTAAAGCACATAGCTAAATATATTTCGCATTAAGCGGTGTTAAAATTAACACCGCTTTTTGTTTTTAGGGCTTTTAAAATTTTGTTGTAGAGGGGCAGCCATGGCATCATGTAAAAACGTAGTTTTTAGGTGAGTAAGTAATCAAAAGGTGTGCTTCTCGTGTAAGAAAGTGCTCTACAAGTCATACTCTTAAACTTTGGTATAAACACCTGTAGACGTGCAGCTTGCTGGCGTTTAAAAGCAACGCTTTTACAGAATTGTTAAGCTACATGTGTATCAAACCCTATACACAAAACAAGGAGAAGCTACGCTTCTAACGTGAGCAAGCTCTACGTCTACAAAACAACGTATTACGTCAAATTCGATGCAATGTTTACCGTAGACGCGCAGCATTCTGGCGAGTAAAAACGTAGTTTTTAAAAAATAATTAAAATACATAAAAACGCATTGTGGAGGGGGAGAATACCTAAGCAACAGCAATTCAATGCTATCGTTTAAAATATAAATCAATCGCTTTGGTGAGAAGCTCGTCGAGCTGTTCTTCAAATTCTTCAATATTAATATCAAAGTGTTTTAAATAAGCCCGAGCCTGAGCAAGTGATAAATTACGGCTGTTAACGCTATATTGTCTCTCGTCTATGGTTTTATCGTAACGAGGTAAAAATACAAATTGGCCATAAAATGGTGACTTAATATGCTTATTTGCAAAACGACAAAAATCTTCAACATGCTCAGCCCCTTTAGGGCCGAGGCAACCGGGCTCAATGCGGTACATTAAGCGGATTTTTTTGTCGTCATTTATTTGCATTAAAAACCTTTATCTAAAAAACAGTACGCGTACTATTTTCCCATCTTTAATTTGGTAGCTCGAAATAAGTTCTGAGCGTTTATCAATCACGTTTTCGTCAGTTGAACAGGTTTCTGATAGTTCGTGATCAATCACTATATCACCGTGCACTATGCGCTTAATGGGTGATGAGTGAATACACTTTAACTTTTTAAACATTAGCCCATAACGTTCTATTAGTTTTTCTTTACCTTTAAATAATAGCTCATTAGGGAAAATATAAAACTCAACATCTTCGGCATATACACGAAGAAACTCTTCAATGTTGCGTGCGTTATAGGCTTTAACTAACTGCTCTACTACCGCAAGTGATTCGCGCGATTGCTTAGCTTTAGTTTGCTGCTTAACTGTTAGCGCTTCTTTTGCTTGCGTAACTGCTTTTTCAGCTTCGGCTACAGCCACTGCTTTTTCTATTTTATTTTTAGGCTTTTCAGTGGGTTTAATCTGCTCGTTACCCAATACTTTTGAATCGTCTGGTTTAGTCGCATCAATTGTTGGCTTTTTAAGCTCAGGTGCTTTGTATTCAAGCGTATTTACTTTCTCGTCAGCTTTAGCCTGAGTTGTTGATTGCTCATCTTCAACTTTCGGTTTTTCAACGTTTGCTTGAGCTTCAACTTGCTGCTCTTTTTGCTCTGGCTCGCTTTGTTCTGCGGCGTAAGTAATAAGCGCAACGGTAGTAATTAACGAGGCAAAAATAATAGATAACGGTTTCATAACTTTCCTAAAATGAACACTAAATACGTGTAATACCAATTGCATTAAATAAGTAACCTATTATAGCGTTAAGAAAATAGCACTATAACAAGGCGAAAATTATGACATATAGTTGTTCTATATGAATAATTTTTAACGCAGTTAGTAAGTTATTTAATGCGATAGAATGATCATATTTTTGATGAAATTGGTATAAGGGTGCAACATAGCAAATTTTAACGTTATCGGGTAGTTAATACCACCACTGTAGCTTACCAGTACTGCTCTACTGTAATGTTACCGGGTGCTTTGCGGCGGTTACGCGTAAAGTTTTTATCGATAAGTAGCGCGGTTGTGTCTTTTACCATTTGTGGGTTTCCGCAAATCATAAATTGCGCGTTACTAGGCTCTGGGTTTAATTTTACATGTTCAAACAAGCGGTTGCTCTCAATAGCGCTAGTAATTCGCCCACTTAAGCCTTGCAATGGCTCTTCTCTACTTACAACAGGAATATAGTTAAGTTGTGCTGGGTACAGTCGTAATAGCTCGTTAATAAGTGCCTGATAGCTCAAATCGTTATTAAAACGTACGCCATGTACTAAGTTTATGCTTTTGTATTTTTTCCACACATCGGGCTGTTGTAATATTGATAAAAAAGGCCCTATGGCAGTGCCAGTACCTAACATCCAAAGCTGATCGCTTTGTGGTATTTCATCAAGGGTAAAAAAACCAGTTGCGCGTTGCTCTATAAGTACGGTTTCGCCTGGCTGTAATTTAGCTAAACACGGCGATAATAAACCATCAATAATGTTAATAAGGTAAAACTCGAGGTCGGGGTTTTCAGGGGCATTCACATATGAGTAAGCCCGAGCGATACGCTTGTCGCCATCCATTATAGAAAGCTTTGTAAATTGCCCTGCTTTAAACGGTTCTACATTAGCATTAACGGTTAAGCTAAAGAGCGTTTCGCTCCACCATGTTACGCTTTTTACTGTTGCTTCAACCCAATTAGACATAGTTACCTCTTGGTTTAGCCATTAAAGTTTTAAATAACTCACTCCATAAACATTAGCATTAAGTGACAAAGACTTACAGGAGAATATGACTAGATTTAAAGCAGTGATGTATGCAGTATTTACCAATAAAATAATGTGAATAATTAGCTCTGCGATGCTGTATACGTTGAGCTTGCTCACGTCAGAAGTGAAGCTTCTAATTACTTAACTCATGATCACAAAGATAAACACAATCCCAAAATGGATACTCCTCAGCTTTATTCACAAGCCCAGCGCGTAAAGGGTTAGCGATTATATAACGTGCTTGGTTAATTAAATCATCTTCTGCTCTAAGCTGGTGCTCAAAATAGTTTTGCTGCCAAATTTGCCCATTAGAACAATTAAACTTATTAATGTTCACCGTGGTAATACTTTTATATTGCCTTACAACGTCAGTAAGAGGTAAATCTTTCAATTGAAACAACCAATGGAGATGATCTGGCATTAGGGTATAGCAGATTGTATTCACCTTATTTTGCATATAAACCAAACCTCTTGTGGCAATACATGCATTTTCAAAGCTCTTAAATAACGGAGTTCTTTGTTTTGTACATATTGTCACAGAGTAAAATTTATTTTTTGAGGAGTGACGTCCTGTTAATAGCTTTTTAGAGGAATACATAAAGATTTTAATTTATTGGTTTTTATAAATATAGATAAAATGTGTTATACGACAAGTTAAATAAAACCACGGCGTTAGGTTTGGCGGTAGGCGTACAGCTTACTCACGCGAGAAGCGCAGCTTCTAATTACTCAACCACCTATAGTAAAAGCGTTGCTTTTAAACGCCAGCAAGCTGCACGTCTACAAGTTAAATCAAACCACAGTGTCAAGTTTTGTGGCGTAGAGCT
>NZ_JACGWD010000131.1:0-3381 GCF_014077565.1 Pseudoalteromonas sp. 5Ae-yellow | reverse complement strand
GGATAGCCACGCGGTATGAAAAGCTTGAACGAAATTATCATTCAATGCTCGCTTTAGCATTTACTATGATGTGGCTACCAATGTGGGCTGATTGATATATGTACTACAAAGATCAACAGCCCCTAGGGTTATATCACTAAACCGCAATTTAATAATTTTAAAGAGCCTATGTGTGGATAATTTTTTTTCAGTAATAATTATTTTAGGTGCGCTACTGCTAGTTGCTAGCTTAAAAACAACCTTTAAAGTTTGTAAAAAAACATCGCAAAGAGCGTGGAGTGTACTGTTATGCGCTATTGTCTGTTTTATTTTAGGGTATTGGTGGATACTTTATTACTTTTCAAATTACGATACGGCACCAATAATAAGAAATGCAGTTGCCACAATATTATTTGGTGGTGCAGGGTTTGTTTTCTTAGTTGTCAAACTGAGTTTAAAAAGCATCCTTAAAATAGAGCAAGCAACGCAGTATCAAAAATATCAAACTGAACACGATAACTTAACAACCTTACCCAACCGCAATAACTTTTTTAAATCCTTGAGTAAACAAGTCGATTACCCTTTTTCATTTGCATTATTTTATATTGATTTAAATAATTTTAAATAAATTAATGATGCGTTTGGTCATCAATGTGGTGATCAACTACTGGCTGCTTTTGCTAATAAGTTAAGCAAAGAACTATGTGGCATTGCTAAGTTATATCGAATAGGGGGGATGAGTTTGCGTTCTTACTGAATACCGATACTGATGAAAGCATGGCTCACTGTGTAAATATTATAAACTCAGCCGTCAAAGCTCCGTTTTGTACACATGAGCAAATGGTTAAAATACAATTAAGTATAGGCGTAAGCCGTTTCCCAGATGATAGCCGATTACCCGACCAGTTACTAAAAAAAGCCAACTTGGCACTGCATGAAGCAAAAAAGACATTTCAACCTTTAGTAAATTACTCATCTGAAATAGGTAAACGAGCTGAGGACTTTTTTGATTTATCAGTCAAAATTAAAGCCGCGTTACACAAAGGTGAGTTCGAGCTTTATTTACAACCAATAATGAACTCCAAAGATATTCAATTGCATGGCCTAGAAGCGCTGATCCGATGGCCGCAAGCTGATGGTAGCTTTATTAGTCCTGAAAAGTTTATAAGTGTAGCTGAGCGTACAGGGCTAATTTTTGTTTTATCGAAATGGGTTGTACAAGAAGCAGTTAACCATATTAGAAAACTTAAACTCTTTGGGTTCACCGGCACTATTCATGTCAACTTATCAACGAAAGATATTGAAAGCAGCGAGTTTTACGAATTTATAATTAGCTTACTTACTACTGACCCGACTTTAAGTGATTCACTAATATTTGAAATTACAGAAGGGGCAATGATGACAAACATACCCGCAGCAAGAAAAATGATGCAGCAGTTAAGTATGCGTGGATTTAAATTTAGTGTTGATGATTTTGGTACGGGGTTTTCGTCACTGTCGTTATTAAGGGAGTTGCCCATAAACCAGATAAAAATAGATCAATCGTTTATCAAAGACATGCTCATTAATCCGCCTGATTACGCTATTGTAGAATCTACGTTGTTTTTGGCGAGCCGATTAAATTGCGATGTAGTAGCTGAAGGAATAGAAACCAAAGAAGTAGAGCAAGCACTATTGAGTATGAACTATGATTATTTACAAGGGTATTTATATAGCAAACCAATAGATATAAACGAATTTATAAATGTATATTTAAGTACAGAAAAAGTAAGCTGAATTTAATGAATATTGAGAAGTTTTAGAGAAGGAAGTCAAATTGGCTGGGATACCAGGATTTGAACCTGGGAATGCCAGGATCAAAACCTGGTGCCTTACCGCTTGGCGATATCCCAACTATAAATTTGATATTAATTTTAATTCTTAATAAGAACATGGTGCGGAAGGAGAGACTTGAACTCTCACATCCTAAGATACTGGAACCTAAATCCAGCGCGTCTACCAATTCCGCCACTCCCGCATCACTAATGTGCTCATTTAACCTCTAAGCTAGAGTAATTCTTTTATTCAACTTTCCTTGGTAGAAGAAGTTGGCTGGGATACCAGGATTTGAACCTGGGAATGCCAGGATCAAAACCTGGTGCCTTACCGCTTGGCGATATCCCAACAAAGAATTATTTATAATTTTAGTTCTTATAAGAACATGGTGCGGAAAGAGAGACTTGAACTCTCACAACCGAAGTTACTGGAACCTAAATCCAGCGCGTCTACCAATTCCGCCACTCCCGCATCAACAATTTGCCAATTTAAACTCTAAGCTAGAGCAATTCTTTTATCCAACTTTCCTTGGTAGAAGAAGTTGGCTGGGATACCAGGATTTGAACCTGGGAATGCCAGGATCAAAACCTGGTGCCTTACCGCTTGGCGATATCCCAACAAAGAATTAATGGTAATTTTATTTCTTATCAAGAAATGGTGCGGAAAGAGAGACTTGAACTCTCACAACCGAAGTTACTGGAACCTAAATCCAGCGCGTCTACCAATTCCGCCACTCCCGCATCGTTTGTACAATAAAGTACAGGTAGTTATTTTAAACTCTTCATTGAGCTGCAATTTAACTCTTGCAGAGCCATTTCTAAAAGAAGAAATGGTGGCTAAGACGGGATTTGAACCTGTGACCCCATCATTATGAGTGATGTGCTCTAACCAGCTGAGCTACTTAGCCATTGTTGGCTGGGATACCAGGATTTGAACCTGGGAATGCCAGGATCAAAACCTGGTGCCTTACCGCTTGGCGATATCCCAACAATAACAATTGATAGTTTTAATTCTTATCAAGAATTATGGTGCGGAAGGAGAGACTTGAACTCTCACATCCTAAGATACTGGAACCTAAATCCAGCGCGTCTACCAATTCCGCCACTCCCGCACACAAGGTAGTTATTTTAAACTCTTCATTGAGCAACAAAAAATAATGGTGGCTAAGACGGGATTTGAACCTGTGACCCCATCATTATGAGTGATGTGCTCTAACCAGCTGAGCTACTTAGCCATCTTTTTTTGTTAGCACTTCATCGCTGAGTGCGGGGCGTATTATGCTGATATGACCCAAATTCGTCAACACCTTTTTTGCAAAAAAACACTTAACTGTGTTTGTTTGCAGGAAAATTAAGCTAACAGGCTAAAATTTAATAAAAATGCTGTTTTTTTAGCTGCCTTTAAGGCGCGGAATCTTAATTAACCCTGTACTTCTTTCATTAAGCGATATTACAAAGATAGACTAGGGCGTGTTGATCTTTGTGGTATGAAAAACAAACAGCATGAAGATAAGGTATAATTGAATTCGCCAGAAAACTTTACACCGAACCTACATGCCAAGATTAATGTTAACAGACGGGACATGGA
>NZ_JACGWD010000035.1:0-44052 GCF_014077565.1 Pseudoalteromonas sp. 5Ae-yellow | reverse complement strand
GCAATGCGAGAACGAGTGAAACGTTATATTCTTCCAGAAAAAAGAAAACGGCCCAAAAGTAGGACCGTTCGAATTTCAAAAACTCGGTACACCATTAAGTCAAAGCATGCTTAACTGAATGGTGTTATCACTTTGTGAGGCTTTTTTGTGCTAAATGTATAGAAAATAATAACAACTTAAGCACCTCAACAATGATGAAAACATTTACCTTTTCGCTGCTTAGTGTATTAGCAATTTTTAACGCTAAAGCACAAGAACTAAAAACCATCGGTGAAATTCACAGTGCATATAAAAATAATTCTATTAATGCACAGCAACTCACCCAAAATTATATAGACCGAATTAATAAACTTAATCCACAATATAATGCAGTTATTAGTCTAGAGCCTACAGCACTTGCTCAAGCTAAAACGCTAGATGAACTTGCCACTAAAGGAACTTGGGCTGGACCATTACATGGAATACCTGTACTTCTTAAAGATAATATTGAGACTAAAGGCACACTTCCCACAACGGCTGGCTCTTTAGCACTTAAAAATAACGTTACTAATAATGATGCTTTTGTTGTTAAACAACTACGTAATGCAGGCGCTATAATTTTAGGCAAAGCTAATTTAAGTGAATGGGCAAATTTTCGTTCATCCTATTCATCTTCAGGCTGGAGTGCCGTAGGCGGACAAACACATAATGCGCACGATGTAACACGTAACCCATGTGGTTCTAGCGCAGGTTCTGCTGTTGCAGTAGCACTTAACTTTGCGCCCATAGCATTAGGGACTGAAACAGACGGTTCAATTACGTGCCCTGCCTCAGTAAATGGAGTTTATGCAATAAAACCGAGTATGGGCCAAGTATCACGCTCAGGTGTTGTGCCTCTTTCAAGTAGCCAAGATTCAGTAGGGCCGATGGCGCATTCACTTAAAGATTCGCTACTGGTTTTATCTGTTTTGCAAGGTGAGGACTCTCTTGATACGACAACTACAGGGTTTGAATTAAAAACAGGTAATCTAAAATCAAAATCATCACTTATTATAGGTGCGCTACCTAGCGATAAATTTACAATTGAAACGCAGCGCCTTTATGCCAAGCAGTTACAAGCATTAAAACAGGCTGGGCACACTATTATTAATGTAGATATTACTGACAACTTAGATACGCTATTTGTTGATGAATACTATATTTTACTTTACGACTTCAAAGCCGAAATTAATCACTACCTCGCAAGCACTCCAACACAAGTAGCTGTTAAAAGCCTAAAAGCACTTATTAATTTTAATATTCAAAATAAAAATACAGAAATGCCCCACTTTGAGCAAGATATCCTAGTTCAATCGCAGGCTATTGATTTAACTAACAAACAAAAATACCAGGAGACTAAAGACCGCTATCGCACTTTAGCAACGACAGCCATTGTTAATGTGTATAAAAACAACAAGCTTGATATTGTTATAGCGCCTACAGTATCACCCGCCTGGAAAACAGACTTAGTTAATGGTGATAATTTTAATGGCAGTAGTAGTTCGTTATCTGCTATTGCAGGCACAACACACATAACCCTACCGGTCGGAAAAGTAAGTGGTTTGCCGGTTGGTTTATCCATAATAGCAAATAAAGGGGACGAGCAAGCGGCTTATGAATATGCAAATACTATTGATGAGGTGTTATCACCAGGCACAAAAAAACCTGAGTAAACTCAGGTTTTTTTAACTAAACGGCGTTAACTATGACTTTTTAAGTGACAGTTTTTCGCCTTTTAAGCTTTTGCGAACGCTTGAAATACGTGAGCGATTTACTGCTCTCGCTTCACCAGTTGCTTGTCCTGATAACTTGTTAGAGCGTGTACGGCGTAAATGCGCTGGTTTTTTACCAATTTTATCAATCAGTACTTCACGGTTACTTACTTCGTAACCTTCTAGATATACACGTTTGATTTTTTGACCGATTAACGTTTCAATTTCAAACAAGGTGTTTTCTTCTTCGCGGCTAACAAATGAGATTGCTTGACCTTGGCGACCAGCACGACCTGTACGGCCAATACGGTGAACGTAATCTTCTGCAAGCCATGGTAAATCAATGTTAATTACACGTGGTAAGCCATCAATATCGATACCGCGAGCAGCCACTTCTGTAGCTACTAATACGCGTACCTTGCCTTCTTTAAATTCACGTAAAGCACGACGACGGTTACCTTGAGATTTATCACCGTGGCAAACGCCTGCCGGAATACCATCAAGGTTAAGCTCTTTAACAAGCTCATCAGCTGTTTCTTTCATGTTTACGAATACAAGCACTTGTTGCCAGTTTTTCTTACCAATCAATTCAGAAAGTAACTCTTGCTTACGACGTTCTTCAACTGGGTAAACAACATGTTCAACGGTACTTGCTGTACTGTTAGTTTGATCAACACGTACTATTTCAGCTTGTTTCAATACTTTAGATGCAAATTGTTTAATTGCTGCAGGGAAAGTCGCTGAGAAAAGTAAAATCTGGCGCTCTTCTGCACAGCTTTTAATAACGTTTTGCATATCTTCGATAAAGCCCATATCAAGCATACGGTCAGCTTCATCAAGAACAAGGTGCTTAACACTTGCAAGGCTTAAGTTACCTAGGCGAATATGGTCAAATAAACGACCCGGTGTTGCAACAACAATATCAACGCCTTCTTTTAAAGCGTTTGCTTGGCCAGCAGTGCTCACACCACCAAATAAACTAACGACTTTAAGTGATGTATGCTTTGCAAAATCTCTAAAGTTATTAGCTATTTGTTCTGCAAGTTCACGCGTTGGTGCAAGTACTAATGCATGAGGTGCATTAGTTGTGCTGAGTTCAGACTCAACCAATTTTTGGATGATAGGTAAAGCAAACGCGGCAGTTTTGCCGGTACCAGTTTGTGCACTGGCTAAAACGTCTTTACCTTTACGAACAGCAGGAATTGCTGCGCGCTGAATGGGCGTAAGGGTGTGATAGTTAAGTTCGTCCAACGCCTGGATGATTTCAGGAGCGAAACTAAAAGATTTAAAATTCATGCTGTATAACCTACGGCCACATTATCAAGGGTCGCAAATTATACAGCAAAAATGAGCTAACAGTTAGTCATAACTTATCTTTTAACGTGTTTAATCTACTTTATAGCGTTTAAATATTAAAGAGGTGTTAATACCACCAAACGCAAAGTTATTACTCATCACATAATCGGTATTAATCTCACGCCCTTGATGCCTTATGTAATCAAGCTGAGCACATTCGTCATCAACGTTATCTAAATTAATTGTTGGTGCAAACCAGTTATCAGCCATCATATTAATGCTTGCCCATGCTTCTATTGCACCACAAGCACCTAATGTGTGCCCCAAATAACTTTTTAACGAGCTAATAGGTTTGCTGCCCAATGCTTTAAACGTTGCGTGAGACTCGGCAATATCACCTTTATCTGTTGATGTACCATGCGCATTAACGTAACCAATTTTTTCTGATTCTAGATTGGCATCTTGCAGTGCCATTTCTATCGCTAGTTGCATTGTTTTTGATGTTGGTTGAGTAACGTGCTGCCCATCAGAATTACAACCAAAACCAACCACCTCAGCTAATATTGTTGCTCCGCGCGCTTTTGCATGTTCGTATTCTTCTAAAATAAGTGTACCCGCGCCTTCGCCTATCACTAAGCCATCGCGATTTTTATCAAAAGGTCTTGGTGTTTTTTTTGGTGTTTGATTTTGTGTAGATGTAGCATAAAGCGTATCAAATACGGCGGCTTCAGTAATACATAACTCTTCAGCTCCACCAGCCACCATTATTTTTTGTCGGCCAAACTTAATCGCTTCATAGGCGTAGCCTATTCCTTGAGATCCCGATGTACAAGCAGAGCTTGTTGTTATAACACGCCCTTTTAAACCAAAAAACACACCCACATTTACAGGGACAGTATGCGCCATCATTTTAATGTAACTCGTTGCTGTTACACCTGACATCGACCCCGTTTCCATCATATTTGCAAAGGCGAGTAATGGCGCAGTAGAGCCAGTAGATGAGCCATATGCTATGCCCGTAGAGCCATCTGTTAGACTTTCGTGCTCGAGTAGTTTGGCTTGTTCAAGTGCGCATTCAGTAGCACGAGTTGACATAAGTGACACTCGCCCCATTGAACGGATTTGTTTACGTTTATAATGACTTGGTCGCTCAAAGTGTTTAACTGGCGCGGCTAAACGAGTATTGAGATCGTCGGCTATATCCCACTCTGGCATAGTAACAACAGCATTTTCGCCTTTAATTAAGGCTTGTTTAAATTCAGACCAATCATCGCCCAATGCAGTGACCACAGACATGCCTGTTACAACAACGCGTTTAATCAAACCATGCCACCATTAACCGAAATCACTTGGCGTGTTATGTAAGCTGCATCATCAGACATTAAAAAAGCGACTGTGCCTGCGACTTCTTTAACGCTCCCCATGCGCTTTAGGGGTATCATTTTCATCATTTCATCAATAGGTAATTCATCAGTCATCGCGGTTTCTATTAAACCAGGTGCCACACAATTAACCGTAATTTTGCGTTTTGCCAATTCTAACGCAAGTGCTTTAGTGGCCCCAATAATACCGGCTTTTGCTGCACTATAATTTACTTGCCCTCGGTTACCTGCAATACCCGATACAGACGACATTGTAATTATGCGCCCACCTTTACGGCTTTGTACCATAGGCATTACAGTTGGGTGTACTACATTATAAAACCCATCAAGGCCTGTACGTATTACACAATCCCAGTCTTCCCCTTGCATAGCAGGAAATGCCATATCGTTAGTAATACCTGCATTACACACCACGCCATAATAAGCGCCATGCTGAGCTATATCTTCTATTATTTGTATTTTAGCCTGCTCTCTGTCACATACATCAAATTGTAATAAACTGGTGGCTCTGCCTAATGCATTAATTTCATCGCATGTTGCTTGAGCTGGCTCAACACCTGCTCTGCAATGTACTGCAATATCAAACCCTTGCTCAGCAAGTTTTAACGCAATAGCTTTACCAATGCCACGGCTTGAACCCGTAACTAAAATTCTTTTTGTCATTGATTTTCTCTTATAAATTCCAACGGATTTTCAGGCTGAAATACATTAATTTTTGCTTGGCAAAGTAGAGTTTCACACGCGAGTATTTGGCATTCAAATACACTTAAACCTGAATCTTCTTGATATAGTTTTTTCACTTCAATAGTCAACTTACTGCCGTTTTTAAAACCCGGTTGATAAGTTTGATATTTTCGCGTGCCAATTAAAAAACCAATTTTTACAGGTTTATTTTCATCATTCGCCAACGCACCAGCATAAGCGGCAATAGACTGCGCCATGTACTCAACACCAATATAGCTAGGTACGCCATTAATCGCAGGACTAAAAAAAGGGCTTTGCTCAGTTATAGTAACTCCGCACTGAGCTTCATCTTCGCTGTATGTCAAAAGGCTATCTATTAAAATCATTGGCGCATCATGCGGGACTACTTGCTCTATAAGGTAATTAGTCAACGTTAACTCCCAATATTAAGCTGGCATTATTACCGCCAAACGCAAATGAATTAGATAAGCAGTATTTAAGAGCGGGCTTAAACGCTTGTTTTATTATTTTTATATCAGCCAAATCACTGCCTTCTTTAATCACGTTATATGGCAGCATATGTTGGCCGCTGTCTTTTAATAATAACCAACATATACCGGCTTCAATAGCGCCTGCAGCACCAAGGGTATGCCCTGTTAAATGCTTACTAGAGCTAAGCGGGGTATTGTTGCCAAACACGCGATTAATTGCAAGTGCTTCCATTTCGTCATTTTTTACAGTAGCCGTACCGTGAGCGTTAATATAATCAATATCACCACAGGATAACTTTGCACTTTTTAGTGCTTTTTCCATTGAGGCTTGGGCGCCCACTCCATTAGGATCGGGGGCTGACATATGATGCGCATCTGAACTTTCGCCACAGCCTAGTAACATAACGCCGTTATTTGTTATTGGCATATTTTTAGTCATTACAAATAAAGCGGCCCCTTCACCAATATTTATGCCGTCTCTGGTGCTAGAAAAAGGCTGGCATAAACCCAAGCTTAATGAAGCGAGCGAATCAAAGCCATTAATTGTTAATTGGCACAAACTATCCGCACCACCACAAATTACCACATCGGCTAAATCAGCATTTAGCAAAGCTCGGGCGCTAATTAACGCTTTGCTACTCGACGTGCACGCAGTAGAAATACTGTAACAAGGCCCTAGAGCCCCTATTTTATGTGCAATGTAATGAGCGGGTGTAGCTAACTCTTGATCACTGTAACTAAAGTCATCAGGCCAGAGTTTTGTACTTTCATAGCTTTTACGCGCTCTTTCACCATCATGAATACCTGATGTACTAGTACCCATTACAATTGCGATACGCGACTTATCAATATGCGAAAGTTTATCTAAGGTTGGCTTAATCTGCTCTAAAGCTAGATCAATAAATGTATTGATACGTTTATTATTTGATAAAGCAATAGACTGAACTTGCCCAACATAAAGCGGAGTTTGCTCAGCACTTAAACTTGTATTTAAAGTTAATAAAGGAGTTGCAGGTTTATATTTATTTAAGCTTGTTGTGGTTGCATCTTGGCCTATGCCCATCGCGCTCACAATGCCTAAATCATTCAGCCAATATGTCACTGTTCTACCTTTTTAAATGTTATTTGATACTGATGTAAAATATTGTTCAACGTTGTCGACTCACCACTATAGTCAATGGTGATAAATGTACCCTCATCGTTAAATACTTCCCGATTAGAGCCAACCTGCTCTATTAAAGCACCCTCTAACTGCTTTTGTAAAAATGCTACTGGCCAATGTACTAATGCAATATCCGCCAAGATATAATGAGGGTCTATCCCTTCTACCGCCAGCATATTTCGTGTTTTTACCGGGCCATTTAAAGGTTTTTCAAGCTCCATAATTGGAAAGCCTTGTACTGTCATTAACAATAACTTAATTGCACCTTTGTCATTTATAGCTAATTGGGCAAATACAGTATGTGTTTTTTGCTGATTTGTAATATACAAAACATGCTGCCAAGACCTATCAAACATTTGTGCTGGCACGCTATTAATATTTAATTGAATATTAGGTGATAGATACACTCTATTCTTAGATGCTGTAAAACTCGTACAGGCGCTCAATACAGCAAATATGAATACACTACACACCGCATACTTAATTAATTTTGACATAACTGAGCCAAGACATTTAAACGGCGTTCACTTTGTGCAACAAATGGGTTATTTGTATCCCATGCGTAGCCCGCTAAAATAGCACTAATCATTTCTCGTACCTGAGTATTTTGCTCAGAGTAAAATATTACATCCTGAAAACGCGTATCGTACCATCCTGTTACAAAGGTTCTAAAACAATCAACTCCAGCTTGTAATGGCTGTGCGTAGTGAGTGTCAAAATCGACGACTTCGTTTTTTAAATAGAAATCAACAAGTGGAGCAACTAAATTTGCAGATTTAAGTGCAATTGTTACACCTGATGAAAATACCGGATCTAAAAATTCCCCCGCATTACCTAATAAAGCAAAGTGCTTACCATATAACTTACTCACATTTGCCGAGTAGCCTTTAATATTTTTTGCTGGAGTTAATAACTCTCGTTGTGCTAACAGTGTTTTTAAATAAGGATCTTGCTCTATAAATTGATTTAGTAAATCGCTAGATTCGTCGTCATTAAAACGCTCTGACTGCGCCACCACCCCAATACTCGCAGTACCATCACTAAAGGGAATAAGCCAATACCACACATCAGAATATTGAGGGTGCACGGTAATCAAAATTTTATTACGATCGAAGCTTGAATCACTAATATTGTCTTTAAAATGACTAAAATAAGCGCTGCGAACAGGAAAGCTAGAGGGAAGTTCTAAATCTAACAATTTTGGTAATACACGCCCAAAGCCACTTGCGTCCAATACAAATCGGGCATTAACGCGGTAAGCTTGTTGCTGCTCATTGTGTACCACTAATGATGCACCATTTGGCTCATCACAGTAGTCAACCACGGTGTGCTTATATCTGATCTCTACGCCTTGTCCTTGTGCTTTGTCTGCTAATAATTTGTCAAAGTCAGCTCTTTTCACTTGATACGTAGTGCCTGGGCCTTTAGTAAATTTTTCGGTAAAGTTTATAGTCGTATTTTGCCCTGCCCGATGAAAAGCAGCGCCATCTTTAAACTGAAAACCTAAAGTCGCTGCATTGTTATGCAGTATATCGATTAAGCCCGCCTCTTCTAAGAACGCCATACATTGCGGCAGTAAGCTTTCACCAATTGAAAAACGTGGAAACGCCTGCTGTTCAAGTACCAGCACCCGCCATCCCTTTTGTACTAAAAGGCTACTAGCCAATGCACCCGAAGGCCCAGCGCCAATAACAACAACATCGTACTGCTCAAGGTTATTCAAATTATTGTTCCTTTTGAGGCTTTAAAACACTCAGCGGTGATAAAAAGTAAATAGCTAAAATCCCTACCATTACACTCAGCCCAAAGCTAAAAATAGCCGGTGTATCAGATGCACTCAACATCCCAAATACCCACATTGATGACGCAGCCGATAAGCTAATCGCTAACACATTTTTGGGCTCTAACTTATTTATTTGATAAAAAACGAGGTAATCAATTGCTAATGCAATAACAAGTAACGCACCGAGTAAATTAAATAACGACAAGCTACCTTGAATCGCATTACATACCCAAAGCATGCTCAACACCACAACAGATAAAATGGTCACCTGCAGCAGCGCTATCTTAATCGTAAATCGCCAACTAAAAAGCAGCCAACTAATAAAACCCGCAAGCACTAGGCTTAATAGTAAATATTCACGGTAATCACTTAATAAAGCACTAATTTGTTTAGGTTTATTATAAAGGTAAATTCCATTGTTTTTTTCAACCTCATTAATTAGTTGATCAGATGAAATACCCGAAATAGACACCCATGTTATCGATTGTTCTGACTCAACAACCATTTGAGAAAGCAGTAATGGTTTAAATGTACTCGTGGCGAGTGTTTCATAAGTTAATAACGGTGCCTTTGTACTTAATAACGCTTGCCCTGTAACGCGCTCTGCAATATCCAAAGTCCCTTTGTTTTTAGCCTGTTCAAACAAGGCTTGGTTATCCCTCTGCTTTTGTAAACTAGGCAACCAATGGCTAATGCTATTATGTTTAAAATTAGGGTTTAGTTGGGTTAAGCGTTTTAAAAATTGTTCTTGTTTTTGTAAAAGCGCTTCGTCGCTATCTGCAAACATAAAAACAATTTGGCTATCCCATTGCCCAAGTAATAACAAATGCTTTTTTTCGTTTAGCATTAAATGTTCGGAGCTTGCATTTAATAGCTTTACATCATCATTAAAGCTAATAGGTTTTATTAAAAATAACGCACTTATAAGGGCTAATAATGTAATGAGTATCGGTTTTTTTAAACTATTGCAGTATAAAAAAACCTTAATGAGCTTTTGACTCATCAATAAACTCGAAGGCGATAACCTGAGTGTAGATTGCCACAATGGCAAAACTAAAACTGTAAATAGCCAAGCACTCACTAAACCCGCAATAACAAACACGCCAACTTGAGATAATAACGTTAGTGGCGCACCTAGTAAGCAACAATAACCCAACGTAGTCGTAATAAGAGAGAGTAAAAGCGCAGATTGTGTCCCTTTGCTGTAGCCTTTTTCATACTCTTTTTTGGCTAAATCAGTCATACCATGAAATGCATAATCAATGGCAATACCAATCAAGGTAACTGCAAAAACAAGCGTTAATAAATGAATAGTCTTAAACAGCAACACCATAGCGATAGCGCCGCCAATAAGTGCACTCAGTACGGTAAAGCTTGCTAATAAAATACTGTTTAAACGCCTAAACACCCAAAATACCATAACAATAAGGGCTAATAAGCTAATGCCACCAAACAGGCTCATCTCGTATTTAGCTTGTTCAGCATTTTCAGCCGTATGAAATAGCACACCAGAGTAAGTAATGCTTAAATCAGGGTAGGTTTTATTAAGTATATTTATCTGTTTAATTATCGCGCCAGCTAAATCAATTGATTTATTAACCCCTAAATTTTCAGGCGCTAAGTTTGCCAAAATGACACGGTATTCAACGCCTTTTAAACGTCGAGTTAAACGACCTTGTTCAAGCGTAAACAATTGGCTTTGTTTTAAGTTATCTCCTATAAATGCCGCTAGGCTCAAACTTGTATCTTTGCTTAAGGTAGCACTTACAAATGGGTTGCCTAACTGATTTAATTGCTCAAGGTAATAATGTTCAAACGTTGTTTTTTTGCTTAATGTTTGCTTGTAAGTATCACTTAATAACGCATGTTTGAAAGGTGAGAATGTTTGCGCTAAATCGTTAACGGACGGAAAGTTAAATGTGCTTTTAATTGCATTATCGTCAAGCCATTTTTGGAAATCATCAAATGCTTTATTTTTATTATTTCCTGCAAACGAGAACATAATACGGTTAGCATTTTGCTGAAAAAAGACATCTTCAGCATGTGCAATTTGGGAGTGCGACTTTGGCAATAAGCTAAACATATCGGCGCTAAACGTTGGTTTAGACAGCCAAAAAGCTGCAGTAAAAAGTAAAATTAAACTGCTAAACCACCCTACAATAACGGTAATTCGTTTTGTCACTGCACTATTCCCTTAATTAACCACTGCATTATTTAAAAACATAATTTTATTTGGAATAAGTAAACTCAATTTTTGTGCTATTTCCTGAGTGCTCATTTAGTGTAATACTGCTCACTTGCTTAGCAGTTTCACATAAAATAAAATCACTAAATAATTGCTGTAGCATCGCTTCTTTTGGTGTTAACTGTGTGCAACTGTCTTGCATTTTAGCAATGTCAAAACGTGTTTCCAGCGCACTCATATTTACGCTAAGTAAGTCACTCAGTAATCCTACAAATTGCTCGCTACCGGGTTGTGGTATTAACTCACCATTGGCATTTTGTGCAAGCACTTTGCCGTTTTCTATTATGAGCATACTCTCAACAGGCATTTTCACTTGCCAAATTAGCTTTTCATCAATTAACAAAAAAACACCCGACGAAATAAAAGGCTTAGCAAATCCATTAAATTGCTTGTATTGCTTAAACTCACCTTTAATAGCTGCTGCATTTACTACAGTGCAAAACAGTAAAAAGCTAATAGCTATGCTCAATGTAAAACATTTTAAAAAATTCATTTAATCGCCTATAAAATAAAAATTTAATTCAAAACCGCTTTTAACTTATTAAATAAAATAGCGGGTGATTCAAATTGCATTTCTTTAGAGCTAACCTCAACCGCAACTTGCGTGGTTGAGGCTTTAGTAAGGCGCTTATTAGTTAGCGAGTCAGTGATTACGTAATCAATCCGTAGTCGGTTCTCGTATTCTTTTAAATAAGCCGCTACTTTAATTTTTTGAGTAAATACTGCTGAGGCAACATACTTTATTTGCATATCAACAATTGGCCACGCGTAGCCCGATTCATGCATTTGCGGGTAATCATAATCAAATAAACGCAGTAACTCGCAGCGCGCTACTTCTAAATAACGTGGGTAATTACCATGCCATACAACATTCATTGGGTCGCAGTCATGAAATGGAATTTCAATTTCTACCACATGCGTTAATAATGCACCTTTACTATTCATACAACGCCCAACGTTTAGTTTGAATATACCCTATTGTTTGCCTTAGCACGGCTTCCATTGGTCTATCCTCAGTGAGGTTTTCAAAGTAATCAGTTATATCGGTATACATGTTTTGCATATCTTGCGTTAAAGTCGAAAACTCAAGATCGCCTTGTTTTATACGCAATCTAACACCTTGAATACTTGCTAATAACGTACTTGCTAATACTTGTTCTGTTAGCTGTAAAATACGTAAACAATCGCGAGACGCAATAGTTCCCATACTCACTTTATCTTGATTATGACACTCCGTAGAGCGAGAAAAAACGCTGGCCGGCATGGTTAGTTTTAATGCCTCTGCTGTGTAAGCACTACAGCCAATTTGAACCGCTTTAAAACCATGATTAATATAACGGCGCTCTGGTGCACTATCAGACAAGTTTGAAGGTAGCCCATTGTTGTACTTAGTATCAACCAAAGAAGCGATTTGTCTGTCGGCTAAATCAGCAAGGTTTGCAACGGCTGTTTTCATGCTATCCATTGCCATTGCAATGTGGCCTCCGTAAAAATGCCCACCGTGTAAGACATGCTCACCTTGACCGTCAATTATTGGGTTATCGTTTGCTGAGTTAAGCTCGTTTTCTATCATGTGCCTAAAAAACGGCAGACTGTCTTGCAGAACACCAATAACATGGGGTGCACAACGGATTGAATACCTATCTTGAAGTCTGTCTGCATTACGAGGGTGATCGTGATGGTTTAAATCTTCTCTTATCCAACGTGCAATTTGTTGCTGCCCAGGATGTGGCTTAACTGAAAATAATATCTCATCAAAATGATGGCTATTTCCTTTAAGCGCTAAACTTGATAATGCAGTAATGCGGCTCGCCAGTTTAGCTAAGTAATTAGCCCTATCAAACGCTAAACACGCTAATGCAGTCATTACCGCTGTGCCATTCATAACGGCAAGACCTTCTTTTGGCCTTAGTGTTAGTGGTTCTAAGCCAACTTCTTTCATAACTTCTGCACTGTTACGTACTTGGTCTTTGTAAAACACATCACGCTCGCCTACCATCGCACCTGCAACGTAAGATAACGGTGTTAAATCGCCACTGGCACCTACTGACCCTTCTTGCGGGATCACTGGCACTATATCGTTATTTAAGTAATCTTTAAGTAGGTGCAGCATTTCCCAGCTAATACCAGAGTAGCCCTGTGAAAGTGATGTTAAGCGGGTCGCTAAAATTGCACGCCCTTGCACTTTATTAAATACATCCCCGAGTCCACAGCCATGAAAACGAGTTAAATGCAGAGGTAGTTCATCAACTAAATCAAGGGGTACAGCCACCGTTACAGAATCACCGTAACCAGTTGTAACGCCGTAAATTACGCCATCTTCTTTTAAAAGTGTGTCTAAAAAACGCAAAGCGCTATTAATTTTAACGCTAAAGGTTTCACAGCTATTTAATTGCACTTGTGTTTCATTAAAGGCAACTCGAACAATATCTTCAATTGATAATCGCTGATTGCCAAAAAGCTGTATATTTTGTTCAGTCACACTTGTTCTCCATTGATTGATCGCGCACTACCTGCTGATCACTTTTCCAAAAATCGTAAAAATTAAACCACTGATAAGGATATAAAGCTGCGTAATAACTCAAACGCTGTGCATAGTCAGTAATAATAAGTGTTAGCGCCTGCTGTCGCTCTCGTCGAGGCATTTTTAATGATTGGCTGTAATGTTCAAATATCACTTGATACTTTTTGCTTTTTTTATCTTTTAAACAAAACAAAAAGTAAACAGGGCAATCAAGCAGCGCGGCTAATATAAAAGGCCCCTGTGAAAATGGGGCATTTTTGCCTAAAAATGGTACCTGTACCGACCGAGAAGCCGTTGTTGTGCTTGTTCTGTCACCAACAATAACGATTATTTCTCCCTGCTCTACTTTTTCTTTTAGTAAAATAGCTAAGTCAGGCCCCATATCAGTCACTTGTATTAAATTAACCGACACATCTGGGTTAATCTTTTTAAGCATTTTATTAAATTCAACAGCGTGATGGGTAAACACCAGTACATTTATTTTTTTACTGCTGCGGTGCTGGCTAAGTGCCCTGCACACCTCTAAATTACCCAAGTGAGAACCTATAAAAATAGCCCCTTGATTTTGCTCATCTAGCTCAGCAAATAAATGCTCATTAGTGTATTTAATATCACGTTGGGTTATTCGCCCAAGCCAAGCATCAATTTTATCTAATGCGCTATCTGCAAAACTGCAAAAGTGCGTTAATTGCATTTTAAACGTAACAGGTTGTTTGCAGCCTTGGTAAACATTAACTTGCTCTAAAAACACTTTAGATGCTACACGCGCTACTTTTCCTGTTAAAAAAAGATAAAAAACGACAGGAAACAAAACAATCCACAGCCCTTTTCTACCCAGTAATTTATGAGCAAATAACAGTATTTGAATACCTAAAAAATTACCGCGTTCTTGCATTTTAGACCAGTGCTTAGCTGCCATAACGCCTCTTTAATTTATGCCAAATTAACACCGGAGAGCGAATCAACATTCCAAAAAATAAGCGAGTGTGCAACCACGAAATACGCACGTTATCATGTAATGGTTGAAAATGAGAAAGCCCATTTTCGGGGTAAATTACTTGGCTAGGTAAAAATACAAAAGGCACGTTGCGCCAATATAAACGCACTAAAATTTCGGGGTCAAAATCCATACGTTTGCCAAGCGATACCTCATCAATTAGCTTTGTACTTTGCTCAAGCGGATACACTCTAAAGCCACACATCGAATCTACAATTGTAAAACTTAACGTCTCAATCCATACCCATACATGAGTTAAGTAACGTGCTAAATAACGGTGCTTAGGCACTGAATCGTCATATATTGGGCAGCAGCTAATCAGCGCTTTAGGCTGAGTGTTTGAAAGTGCTATTAGTTTTTTAATGTCAGATAAGTCATGTTGCCCATCTGCATCAACCTGTATCGCATGTGAAAATCCTAGCTTATGTGCATGCCTTAAACCTGTTTGTACCGCGCCGCCTTTGCCTTGGTTATCGTCGTGGGTAACTACAATCAACTGCGCGTATTTTGCATTGAGGTTACTAAACACATTTTTAGCTTCGGCGTTGCTTGCGTCATCAACCATAATAATAGGAAGATTAAATGACGATAATTGGCTCAGTACATCATCAATAACCGTAACGTGATTATAATTTGGGATAACAATACAAAAGTTATTCATTTATCAGGCTATCAAAAACAACACGGCCAGATGCATGCTGTCCTTTGTTTGAATTATACGAAAAGGTATATTTATTCTCTGCTTTTTGCTCAAGCAATAATTCGATTGTTATACCTGGGGTAATCACTACCTGAAATTTTAATACTTCAACATTTTTAACAGGTTGCTGAACATTATAATATTTACAAATTGCAGCCACAGCCCAGTCTAATTGCACAACACCTGCGAGTATTGGGCCATCCGTAAAATGTCCTTTGAAATAATCTAAATCATGAGGAACTAGTAAGCTTAATTTATACTTTTGCTCTGCTTTTTCACAAGACAGTAAATCAGGCTGTGTTTTAGTCAACTTTTGCAAAAAGACTCTCCAATGCTTTTAAATTTAACTTTGCCTGTGAGTTGTATGGTAATTGCTCTACAAAACGCCACTTTTTAGGGATACAAATTCGCTCAAAGCGCGCTAATGCATGCGCTTTTAATAAATTATTTGTAGCTAACTTACCGTCACCATTAAAAAACATCTGCCCTTTATGCGTAAGCACAACAATAGCGCCTACAATTAATCGCTCACCAGGCAAGGCGATTACTTTAGCTTCACTTACCCACTCACTAGTACACAAATGTTGTTCTAGCTCATCTAAACTTAATCGCTTTTCTTCTAATTTTATAATTCGGTCGAATCGGCCTAATAGTCTAAATTGACCATTTTTAAGTACTTCGCCTCTATCATCTAAAGGGTAATTTTTGTCGCGAACGAGCGGTGAGTTTAAAATTAAACGCTGATCATCCAAAGCCCGTACTTTAATACCCGAAAATGGCTGCCAAAGGCTAACCTTTTCAAGTGAAGTAACTTGTCGATATGCAATACCACCGGTTTCGGTACTACCAAAAACTTGTGTAACTGGTTTATTTAATTGCGTAAACAACGATACAGCATCTTCGTTTAATAGCGGTCCGCCTGATGAAAAAATCCATTGTAAATGAGACTTATCATCCACTAAAACATTATCAATACATAACCGTTTTAACTGCGCTGGGCTTGAAACAAACACTACTTTTTTAAATAACTTGAGCTTTGTAGCTATATGTTCTGGGTAATGCAATAGCTCTGTATTTACAATCTTTCCTGCATGTAATGGCCACAATAATCTAAACAATAAGCCGTATATATGCTGATGCGAAACACTCGCTATAAAAATAGTATTATCAATCAGTGCGTAGCTATTAATTAATGTACTTAATTCTTTATTTATTACCTGCCACGTTTTTACAATTGGCTTTGCTTTACCCGACGAGCCCGACGTGTAAAAAACAATTGTGCCTTCTTGAGGCCATTTAATTGTTTCAATAGATACAAAGTGAGGTTGATTGACTAAGGTTCCTATATCTAAAAAATCAGCCTCTAAATCGGCTACTAATTCAGACTCACCAATAAAAAAAGGTGTTTGTTTAAGCAAGGAGTTTAACGTTGCAGGTTGCCCATTAGGCGGCAAAATCACTGTGTTTCCGTGTAGTGCCAAAGCAAATAAGTACACGGCAAATTTGTAGGTGTCTGTGGTGTATAAAACAACCGATGATTTAGCATTTAACGTTGATAGCTTTGTTAAAACTTCGTTTATATCACTAACAAACTGACGCTCCGAAATATCATTATCAGTATGATTAAAACATGTTCTTATCGCATTACTTTGAAAAGCATTAAACACCGGCGTTCCTTTTTACTTTTTGTCTGACTAGCCACTCTATAGCAAACAATGTGCCCATAGCTAAGTAAGCAATAAAACCATTATAAAAAGCCCAGGTTTCTAGGCTACTAAAAATACTGGTGTACAGGGCAATACCACCGTTTAATACAAAAAAAACACACCACACTAGCGTTACTTTTTTTGTATAAATCACACCGTTTTCATCAAGTGAGGGCTCAGTGATACGCGCAAAGGTTTCAATAATAGAAGGCCCTTTATACAAAGAATACGCAAACACAACTAACATAACTAAATTAATGATTACGGGATACAAACGCAGCCCTAAGTCGCTATCCATTACCTTGGAAATCAAAATAGTAATGGCAGCTAAAAATGTAGCGGGCTTTAACCACGGCATTTCATCAAACAAGGCTCTGCTTAACCAAAGTCTAAGCCCGAGTAAAAATAGCAGTAATACTGTAATAATCTGACTATTAAAACGCATAAGACCTACGTACACAATAATAGGGTAGCAAGCCAAGCAAATCATAATTAACGTTGTTAAAACTGCTTTTAACATAGTATTAGTTAACTAACTTTTCTATTTCGGTGACTATGTCTTGCACTGTGCGCACAAGCTTAAAGGCATCAGGCTCAATTTTTTTACCTGTGATTTCTCTTAATTTCACAACTAAGTCAACTGCATCAATACTGTCTAAATCAAGATCTTGGTACAGGTTAGCCTCTAAGCTAATATCTTCTGGGTCTATTTCAAATTCGTTTTCTAAAATGCCGTGTAATACATCATAAATTTCAGCAGCGGTTTTCATCTTTCTTCCTACTTTTATATATTAAGAACGTGCTTGTTCAATAAATTTTGCTAAAGAATTAACTGAGGCAAAGTGCGCTTTAGTTTGATCAGAGTTTGCATCTATTTTCACATCAAATTGCTTCTTTATCGCAAGGCCAAGCTCTAATGCATCTATGCTGTCTAGCCCTAGGCCATCTACAAATAAAGCGTCATCATCTTGTATGTCAGCAGTGGTCATGTCTTCAAGGTCAAGGCTTGAGATAATCAGTTGTTTTATTTGTTCTTTTAATTCGCTCATATATTTTTTAGCTCTTGTGTAAAATAATGTTGTAAATCTTTAGTCAATTGGCGTGATTGCATCGCAGGCATATCGCTGTCGTACGTTGCACAATTAAACTGCTGGCTCGCAAGCCCCATTGTAAAATGCGCCTGATATGGCGCGACCTTATACCAAGGTGTGCCTTTGGTTAAAGTGTTTGGCTTCATTTTAATTAAAAAAGTAGTAATGGGCGCATGACATCTAATTGCAATATTTGCAGCGCCTCGTTTAAACTTTAATGTTTTGTGAGGCTCTGTCCGTGTCCCTTCAGGAAATACAATTAAGTTATTACCCTTTTGCAAACTGCGCTCGCATTCTCGTAATAGCTCCTGCGGATCGTCATTACTTATATAGCCGGTGCTTTTAATAACGCCGCGCATAAAAGGATTTTTAAATAAATGCGCCTTTACTACGCAATCTGCATTTTTTACTACCGAAATTAAAACAACAACATCAATTAAAGAAGGATGGTTTGCTAATATCAGTTGCCCTTTTAAGCCTTCAATTTTTGCTTTATCGTTGACATGAAATCGAATAACGCCCGTTACATGCATTAAACTAACAAACCATTTGAAGCTGTAATGTACTGTTTTTCGAGCCTTAATCTTTTGTTTAACTGAGTCACTTTGAAATAGGCGCTGAGCAGGAAAAACAATAAAGGCTAATACTAAACCACCAACCCCAAAAACTGAAAAGCAAAATGCAGTAGCAATAATCCGCCAAATCAACCCACATAACCTTTGTACATTTTTAAGCATGGTATGTAAGCTGCCAATCGTGCTCAAGCGTGTTATGAACAAGTAATATATTGCTTCGCTCATACAAAGCTTTAGCGCATTGAATACTCATTGGTAAGTCGCTTTTTTCCATGCCCGTATTAAATACTTTGTTTAAACTAAAATGGGGTTCGCCTTTTTGCGGCGCTCTTATTATTAAACCAATAGAGTGTGCTATTTGCTGTTCATCGGCATACTGAGCGTAAATATCGGGGAGAGTCTCATCCGTATGAACTATTAACATGTGTTGCTGATCGTTATCAGCAAGTCTAACAAAGCCATCTACTAGTGCATAAATAAAGCTTTCGGCTCCTGCAGCAATAGCATTTGTAGCACTTGTATTACCCTGTATTATCCCAAAAAGTCCCGATGCGGCATTATGCACACTTAACCCAAAACCAGTGGGCGACAGTGGCTGATCATTAACTACATCAACAAGTAAGTTGGACGTTTTGTGAAAATCGCCGTGGCGAGAAGAAAAAACACTCGGTAAATTAACGTAGTTACCTTGAGTACTTACTTGATGAGCACTAAAGAGTGCCATTTTGATAAAGGAAGTCATTCGGCGTCGCTGCATAGCAGGTACCCAACTAAGATTTAATACAGAGGAATCAAACCAATTACTCTCTTTTATTTGTCGCTGTTCGGGCTTTATCCATATAGCGAGTTCTTCAACAACAAATTTCACAGCTCTGCATATTTTATAAGATATAAGGGAGGGAATTTTACCGATTTTAGCAATAGAAGTAAATAATCATTAACAAAAGGCACTGAACTAACGAGTTGTTCAGTGCCTGCTCATATTATTATGAAAGTAGAGCTATATCATTCTGCTTTAAACACTTAGCTGTACCGCCAACAACATCGTTATTATTTAACTCATTAATTAACACTTCGCCTTGAGCTTGCTGCTCATCACTAAGTGGTAAGTACGGCAATCTAAATACTGGGTTTACTGCACCTGTCATCATCATGGCGGTATTAATAGCAATCGGATTTGGCTCGCAGAACAACCAGTTCATTAATGGTTGTAATGAGGTATTTAACTCATCATTTTTAGTATCCATCAACTGACGGAACAAACCAGGAATAAGGTTAGATGTAACCGAAATAACACCGTGCGCTTTATGTGTGTGGCGCGCATCATGGCTTTCGTCATCGTTACCCGACCAACATGCAATACCTTGCTGCTCATAATGGGCTATGCGTTCATTGCCGCCACACTCTTTAACACCAATAAAATGCTCGTGCTGTGCCAGTGGCTCAATAATATCAGGTGTTAGGTCTTGACCTGTGCGCCCTGCTACGTTGTAAATAAAGGCAGGTCCAATATCTAACACACGCTTAAAGTGCTCTTTAACACCCGCAATTGACGTACGTCCGTAGTACGGGTTAATTTGCAGTGCTGCATCCATACCGCTGGCAAAGCCATACTTAGTTGCTTTAATAGCTTCACGGGTGTTGTTACTACCGGTATTACCAACAATAACCAGTTTGTCGCCATACTTGTTTGCACTGTGCGCTATAAGCATTAAATGCTCTTCCCAGTTCATTAACTGGCCTTCGCCTGTTGTGCCACCGACCACAATGCCATCAACGCCCGCTGTAATTTGTATTTCTACGAGTTCATCGTACTTTGCGAGATCTATTTCACCGTTTGCTAAGTATGGCGTTTTAATAGCTGTAATAAGGCTTGCTTGTTTAATTTTCTCTAGGGTGCGCATAAAAAATCATTATTTATAAAACTTGCGCTATTTGTAACATAATTGCGGGTACTTTTGGAGGTGTAAGCCTACATTTAATTATAAAATCTCTTGTATTATTAAGTTTGGTAATACAAAATGAACAGCTGTATATATAAACAGTATTTTATTTTTAACGATACCAGAGGCTTTATGCGTTTATCTGACTACTTAGCAACTCATTTTTATAACACCGATGAACTGTGCCAAGCATTAAATATAGATGCAGATACACTTTTAGCTTGGCAAGAGCGAAGTGTTTTCCCAAAACCAAGTTACTGTATTAAAAGCCAACTTAGCTGCAGCTCATATTCAGGCTTGTATGAATGCGAAGAGTATGACGACTATTACCCGCGCGGCTGTGTTAATTGGGGGCAGGGTCTTTTAAAACAAAAAATAGAATCATCAAGCCACGCTTTTAATTATTTTGCACAGCAATATACTGCAAGCCTAACTAAGCTCGCTCAGCAAGGATTTACGTTTAGCGAAGAGCTATTTGGCTGTGAAATAGACGAGCACTTACAGCAAATTTGGCAACAGTTTTTATGCAGTAAGTACGGTGTACTTACTCAGAATGGTTTAATAGACGAAATAGTCTCGGTAGATATTGGCAGACTATTAGTTGACGACATTACAGAACTGCGCAGTAAAGCGAGTTTAAACCAAGAAGAAAGAGCACAACTACACCCCGCCATGAAGCTTTTAAACAAAGCGTTAGGGCATGGCGCCGATCATGAAAAACAACACACTTTGCGCACCCGTTACATAGATGCGCTTATTTTAAAATATGATTTATCTATTAAGTAACGCTAAATTTACTTTGATAAAAACGTAGTGCTAACAGACCCTAAGTCTTCGTAACTAACCGTGGTTAACTGATCTGTATTAAGCTCAACAACACCACAATAAGAGCCTGTTATAAACACTTGCCCAGTTTTTAAATTAGTTCCCTTTGCTGATAAGTAATTAACCGCCCAATAAAGTGGAAGCTGCGCAAGTTCTGCAGGATGCACACCTGCCAAGTTTAACTCCAGCTCAGTTTGCTTAACGTTAATATTTACAGTATTTGCGTTATACGCTTTGGCTTTATCTATTTGTGGGCCTAAATACACGCCTTGATTAGATAAACCATCGGCCAGCTTTTCAATGTGAGTGCTTGGAGTGTCTTCATCAAACCTTTTTTGAATAAGCTCAAGTGCTAAATGGGCGCTGGCAAATGCCGTATCCACGTCTTCATTTGTATAGGTTTTATTACTTGGTAAATCGCTTTGTAAAATAAATGCAATTTCTGGTTCTATCAGCGCTTTGTTATTTGTTGTATACAGTGGGCAATTTTCAGCTTGTTTTATAGGTGCATGTAAAAGAGGCGCTAATATAATTGAGCCATCATCTAAAGGCAGCATACACTTCCAGCCATATACAGTTTGATCATTTAAATAAATCATCAACTTTTGTACTTCTACTGCATCGTCAGTCGTGTCTAGTACTAACTCTTTAGGAAAGTTTGAACACGCTGGATTTTCTTCTCTTTGTGCTAATAAGTGAGTAGCAATTAGTTTTAGCTGTATTGAGTTGTTCACATAAATCTCTTTAAAATACGTTACTGGTTAAGCAGTAAATAGGAAGGATTACATTATTAATTTAGGCATTAGAACATAATGTTAAATGCCAATAATTGAAATTATATTTAAAACAAAGCGCGGTAATTATTTAAGTATCAATAGATTTAAGCGATCGTAAAAATAGCCCTAAGCCGCCAAACGCTAAAATTATAATAACAATCAAATCAAACGATGTCATAGTTCGCATACTAAATCGAACACTCGATATAACGCCAAATATGAGTGCGGTTAACGAACCTAGAGATAGCACCCAGCCTAAAATATTTTTAGAATTGTAAAAAATCAGACCCACACCAAAAATAAATGGGATCATAACCATGCCGCCTGTAACGCCAAAGCCACCTAAAGCATTAACACTATAAATGCGAGAACTTAGTCCAAAATTAGAGGTCACCGAAATTGCGTTTAGCAGCATATAAAAGCCACCGCACATCATAATTAAACCAATAAAAAATGCCCTATACCACCAGAGCTTCCACCAGCACCTTTCATTATTAATTATTCCTTTTATATTTTTAGCTTAATTGTTTTAAATGATAATTGCTCGACTATTAACATTGACCGCAGCTTACATAATCAATCTGCGCACCCGCGAAAACACTTATCGCGTAATTACATGCCAAATAACATAAAACCAAGATAAAAAACCGTGCAAAATAGCCCATAACACAGACTCATTAGCACTCCATGAAATAGCAATTGCTAAGGCCGTACCGAAGGATACTCCGTATTTTACTATCTCATTTCTTGAGTTTCTCATTAATTACATTCCTAATTTTTAACTTATTAACTTATTAACTGCTTGATTTACTTACTACAACCGAAAGCTCTTTACCATCAATGTTGATACTTGCTTCTTTGCCTAGTTCAACAACTAAAGAGGGAGCCATGTGCTTTCCACCTAGCTTCAGCTCAGTTGCTAAACTAACAGTAGAATCATCAATTGGCGTTACTATAAGAGCAAAACTATACGAATTATTAACTGAAACTGATGCCTCTTCATTTGAGTTTACAACTAAAGTAGGTGAGCCAATTAGGTTTTTATTATCATAAAATTTGGCGTTCACTACAAAACTATCATTTGCTTGTGCAAATGAAACAAAGCCTAACAACGCTATAATGGCGATTAATTTTTTCATTATTATTTCCATATAAATTGCTACAGCTTAAAGCTATTAAGGTTTTTTGGCTGTGAGTTTCAGCTAGTGATTGATGTTATATCGATCACTATACTTTTCATGACTAAGGCATTTAACAGTGCCCATGAGTGTTTCTATATTTACACCAGAGTACTTTAATGTAAACAACAAATTAAATGTGTTCTTTATTTGGGTGGGTTGTTATACCAAAACGACTTTTAATAAAGATTTAAACCTCTTTTGATTTCGTCGCCTACACATTAACAAAAAAGAGTCCTGATAGGTTTCATTGATATTGGGGAAGTTGAGTATTTAAGTAGGTTGGAGTGGAAGAATAAAAGGTGATGTAGGTTAACAGCACCTATTTGGGTATTTACTTTATAATATGTAATTTAGCTAAGTATTTTAATACGTACAATAATAGGCACTATAAAAAGAATTTAACCTATTGATTTATACACATCAATACTACTATTGGTCAAAAGCCCAGTAACTTGCGTACCAAACGCTTTAAAATGTGGCTCGTTTTTATGCGCTTCAAAGTGCTCATCAGACGCCCATTGTTCGCTAACTACATAGTCTGTATGTTCATCATCACTTTTTACCGATAATTCATAACGTAAGCACCCTACTTCTTGGCGCGATGACTTTTGTAAGTTTTCAAGTGCTGTAAGCATGACATCTGCATCAATATTCTTGCACGACAGTGCAGCTATAACCGTTAACATGTGTATTCCTTTTTAAAAGTTAAGGTGTAGATAATCTACACCTTAGAATATTTAGTTTAACTTTGCGTTTGAGGTAAGTTTACTGATCCCACTGCGGCGCAAATTCTGGTGTTGCTTGGCGGTCGCCGCAATCAAGACCATCAATACGGGCTATGTCTTCATCATCTAATTTAACGTGATCGTTAAAGTTATCTTCTAAGTTTTTACGCTTAGTTGATGATGGAATTGTCGTCATGCCATTAGCGTTTACCCATGCTAGAACAACTTGTGCTGGACTTGCATCGTGCTTTTTAGCAATGTCGATAATGGTTTGATCTTTAAGTACTTTACCTACTACAAATGGCATGTATGCTGTTACATGAATGTCGTGCTGAGCACAGAATGCACGCAATTTAGTATTAGTTAAGTACGGGTGAACCTCAACCTGATTGGTAAATATTTCACGCGAGTCGAGCGTTTGCTGAGCCAAGTTTAAATTTGCAATGGTGAAGTTTGATACACCAATGTGTTTAGTTAAACCAAGCTGCTTAGCTTTTAGTAAT
Organism: Pseudoalteromonas sp. 5Ae-yellow; assembly: GCF_014077565.1. Classification (NCBI taxonomy): domain Bacteria; kingdom Pseudomonadati; phylum Pseudomonadota; class Gammaproteobacteria; order Alteromonadales; family Pseudoalteromonadaceae; genus Pseudoalteromonas; species Pseudoalteromonas sp. 5Ae-yellow. The sequence goes on along the minus strand of NZ_JACGWD010000035.1, from coordinate 19,733 downwards.
TCAGTAAGGTATTCACTCATTGGCTCGTCGTTAGCAGGCGATGGCCAATGAATTAGCAGTAAGTCGACCGAATCAACTTGTAGCTTTTCAAGTGACTTTTTAACGCTTGGGATAAAGTCACTTTTATTTAATTTGTTATTCCACACTTTGGTAGTTAAGAATATTTCACTGCGCGGAATATTACTATCTTTTATGGCTTGGCCTACTTGCTCTTCGTTGCCATAAATTTGTGCGGTATCAATATGGCGAAACCCAACTTCGAGCGCCATTTTTACTGAGTTATAGGCAGTGTCGCCCTCTAAACGGAATGTTCCCATACCTAAATCTGGCATTTCAATTACACGTTGTGTCATGGCTCTATCCTTATAAAATAATCGGTTAAAAACAAGCTCTTCTAAAGCTTTACGAAATACACCTTTTACTTCTTATTACAACTGTCACTTAAAAATTAATGACCTCATAACAGGTATGAGGTCATTAATTTTAGTTTCAACCCTAACAGAAGATAGTTTACGCTTGCTGAATTTCACGTTTATCAAGCATACCGCTGTAACGTGTAACACCAAGTGCTAAAACAGAGATAACGGCGCCTATCCATGCTGTATCTTGTAGGGTCATGTTTTCTACTACGCTACCACCAATAATTGATCCAAGTGCAATACCAATATTAAATGCGGCTATGTTTAAGCCTGATGCAACATCTACCGCATTGGGCGTGTGCTTTTGTGCTTGCTTTACTACATAAAGTTGCAAGCCTGGCACATTACCAAAAGCAAATGCGCCCCAGACTAAAATAGTAAGTACAGCGGCAATTTTTGATTCCATCGTAAAGGTAAATATCAGTAAAATAACACTCAAAGCGCTGAATATAATACTCAGTGCGCTAATTGGGCCGCGTTTGTCGGCCAACTTTCCACCCCAAATATTACCTATTGCTACCGATACACCGTAAACAAGCATTATTAAGGCAATAGCCGAAGGCGCAAAACCTGTTTGTTGCTCTAAAATAGGTGCTAAATAAGTAAACGCTGTAAACGTGCCGCCATAGCCCAATATCGTCATTAAATATACGAGTAATAAACGCGGTTTTACGATTACTTGTAGTTGCTCTTTAAACGTTGCAGGTATTGATTGTTTTAAGTTTTTTGGTACTAAAATAGAGCTGCCAATTAATGCAATTAAGCCTAATACCGACACAACTAAAAACGTAGCACGCCAACCAAAGTGCTGGCCAATCCATGTACCTAATGGCACACCAGTTACTAGTGCTACAGTAAGCCCGGTAAACATAATCGCAATTGCACTGGCTTCTTTGTCTTTACTTACTAAGCTTGTGGCAATCATCGATCCGATTGAGAAAAATACACCATGGGCAAGCCCCGTTAAAATGCGCGCAAGTATTAATGTTTCGTAACTTGGCGCTTGCCAAGCAAGTAAGTTGCCCAGTACAAACAAGCCCATTAAGCTTATTAATACCACTTTACGATTCCAACGACCCGTTAAAGCTGTTAGCACCGGTGCACCAATAGCAACGCCAACCGCATATAAACTTACAAGCAAACCCGCTGAAGGTAGGCTTACGCCTAAATCGTTTGCAATGGTGGGTACTAATCCCACTATTACAAACTCAGTTGTTCCTATTGCAAATGCGCTTAAGGTAAGCGCCCACAAAGCCAATGGCATAGTTATATCCTCATTAATATTTGAAGAATGTAGTTTGGCTAAAATATCGTTTGCAAAAAATAGCATTAGTGACAAAATACTTTTGTTAATAATGCAAAGATGGTGTTGGTATACTTATGGCTGTTCATTCAAAAACTGAAGATTTAGAAACGTTTATAACGGTAGTAGATTGCGGAAGCTTTTCGGGAGCGGCTAATTTGCTCGATCAACAGGTGGCTAAAGTGTCGCGAGCGGTATCACGCCTAGAAAATACATTGCAATGCACTTTGCTAAACAGAACAACACGCCGATTAGAGCTTACCGAAGAAGGCCATACTTTTATAAAATATGCGCGCGAAGGGTTAAATACGCTTTATACCGGTGAAGAAGCCATAAAGCTTTTAAAACAAGCGCCAAGTGGCAAGCTGAGAATAGATGCGGCAAGCCCTTTTGTATTGCACCAACTTACGCCTTTAATCGGTGAATTTGCTAAGCAATACCCACACATAACGCTTGATATAACCTCGCACGACAGCATTATTGATTTACTTGAACATAAAACCGATTTAGCCATACGCATTGGTGATTTAAAAGACTCAAACTTACATGCTCGTAGACTTGGCAGCAGCCAGTTGCGTATTGTAGCCAGCCCAGAATATATAAATAATAACAAAGCAATTGCGCAAATTGATGACTTACAAAATCATAAGTTAATTGGTTTTAGTGACTCCCCTAAATTAAACACCTGGCCGTTAGTAAAACCCGCTTTATTTACGTTTTCGCTTAGCGCAAGCAGCGGTGAAACAGTGCGCCAGCTGTGCATTGCAAACCAAGGCGTTGCGCTACTTTCTCACTTTATGATTGGCGATGACCTAAAAACAGGTAAATTAGTTGAAGTGTTACCCAGTGCAATTAGCTCGCCAAATAACCGAGAAATTATACAAGCCGTGTATTATAAAAACAGTGCGGTATCGTCTCGAATTGTGGCTTTTTTAGATTTTATAAAACCACGGCTTAGTTTATAACTATATTAAAAAGTAAGTTAAATTATGCTTGGTTATTAAAAAGCAAACCTGAATTTTTATTATCTGAAGATGATGAAAACATTGAATCCATTAAAGTAGATACATTTTTTCGCACTGTTAATTGTATCGACGACAGCTCACTATCGAGTTGCTTTCTAAGTTCGCTTAGCTCTTCTACCGCTTCACCTGTGGGCGTATCAGAACTATTGGTCATTTCTCTTATTTTACTCTGCAAATCCTTAATTGATTCGATCGCTTTATTCATTTGAACCGCTGAATTGTCACTCGAATCTTCTGTTTCGCTGCTAGTGATAGACTTTGCGTCTTCAGTAGCTGCTGTCGAGTTCGTAGTTTTTTCGGCGTCTTTATTTAAAGAAGAGTCTGCTTTAGCCTCTGGACTTTTACTAGGATCATCCGTTTTTACAGTGTTTTTATTTAAATTACTTAGATTCGAATAGCTATTGTCATTGTATAACTGTGAAGAAAGAGTTCCAAAATTCATTTTTGCCTCATGTGTCTAAAAATTGACGACTTTATTTTTATAATTAAAGAAGCAATTATCATTCCAAATATGAGTAATAAAGCAACCATCTGTATTTTAACCAGGAACAGGTCTTAAGTTAACCACAAATCATTATTTTACTTAATTTAACGCACAAGGAAGGCCATGATTTTATACAATACGCCTGCGAGGATGCAGGAGATAGAGCAATTGCCGAGAACAACTAGATGTTAAATTTCTACCTTGTTATTTCGCTATTTTATTAACGCCATAATAGATCATTAATTTAATGCAACTGATATTATACAAATAGTGTGATATTGCCACTAATTGCAGCATTCTTAAATTATATAAAACCACGTTTGAGCTTATAAACAACAGGCTTTAGCTAAACAATAGCTAACTTTTAATTTCTAATTTTAATTCTTTTAATTTGTTTTTTGCTTCGGCTAATGCTTCAAGACCAAGTGGTGTGCATGAGTAGTACTTTTTAGAACGCCCATCATGAATCTTTTTTTCACATTCTAAATAGCCTTTGCCATGCATACTATGAAGCATTGGGTACAGTGTGCCCGGCGACATTTTATAACCGTGTTCAGCAAGCTCTTCTATCATCCATGCTCCGTATATTGGCGATTTAGCAGCATGATATAAAACATGTAAGCGAATAAAACCGCTAAATAACTCTTTGTGCTTCAATGTGAACCTCTTTTAGCTTGTGTTTTATATGTTTATTCACTAATATCGAATTCCGATATCAACAAATAAACAGGCAAAGTAATGCGAATATCTTTCTTTCTTACATCTAGCTTTTTTCTCTTCGCTACTAGCTTTAACTCAATCGCCAAAAACCAAAATGATTGGATACTCAATCAAACAACTGAGCAAGATCGTTTTGCTATTATACAAAAATACCTGCGAGGCTTTGATCAACCCATGTTAGAGGTTGGTCAACGATTTGAAAAAATGCATGAGGCTGTTGAAAGGAACAACCCGGAGTTTGCGGAGTATCAGTGGCGTAAAATTAAAACAACCATTCACAATGGAACACTAAAACGCCCTGCACGTGCACACAACGCTAATGCAATTTTATTCAGTGGTTTGTGGAAAAAAGTTCAAACCTCGCTACTTGACGGTAAACCTAGTGACCATAAAACCGCCTTTAATATTGCAAAAGGAGCATGTATGGCGTGTCATGCGGCCGAGAAAAAAGCCTATATAAATAATCAAGCCCTGTTCGACCTAACGTTTTAAATTAATGAAAGTAGCTGTAATTGTTTAACTGCGGCTACTTAATAATGAAATAGCTTTACAACTAATTTTGGTGCTCATATTGTCCGCGGTAAACTTCAAATACTTTTAAAACAGTATGTTGCTCTTTAGTTAGATTATCAAACCAATCATCAAACAGCTCATCATCTTCTTGCTCGCTTAGTGCCATATATCTTGCTAGTAACTCTACAATATCATTGTGGTTGCAGGTTAAAGGATTTACTTGTTGCGCCAAGGTACTGTGGTCGCGCTCTCTTAGGGTTTCCATCACCCCTTGATCAATTTGTTCTTGTTGTTGTGTTGCGTCACTCATACATAACCTCTGTAATAACTTTATAACCGTATTTGTTAACGTTTTAACTCTTAAATATAGTTATAACAGCCTAAACGCCAATAGCCAGCATTTTTGATTCAAGTGCTTATTTTTTGATTTGTTTGCGCAAATAGCCAGCAATTACGGCCTTTTTGAGGAACATTTAAATAATTTGCATTGGGAAAATAAATACGTTAAATTCGAATGATACATTATCACATATCATTTATTGAGGCGTATTATGAAACCAAATATTCATCCTGATTACCACGTGGTTGCTTTTCACGATACCGCTGTCGATTCTTACTTTATTATTGGCTCAACCATAAAAACGAGCCGCACAATAGAAATAGACGGTAATACATATCCATACGTACCTATTGATGTATCAAGTGACTCGCACCCATTTTATACAGGCAAGCAAAAAACAACCGCTACAGATGGCCGCGTTGCGCAGTTTAATCGTCGTTTTAAAAGTTTATCGACTGTTAAAAAGGAAAAGGTATGAAAGTATTAAGCTCTCTTAAAAGTGCTAAGCAACGTCCGGGGTGTCAAATTGTAAAACGCAAAGGTCGCGTATTTGTAATTTGTAAAAACAACCCACGCTTTAAAGCAGTACAAGGAATGAAAAAGAAATAAGTTAAACGGGGATGCTCAACTTATAATTAGGTAGCTTGCTTAAGCTACCTAATTTAGGGGGATTATTTTACCACTACTGAAAACTCTGGCACTGCCTGAATTACTTTTTTTACCGTACAGGTATTAACGGCTGCAATAAGCGCCTTTTTATATTTATCAGGGAAGCCTTCTGGTAAGTTAATCTCAATTGAAAATAGCTTTTTACCGTTGTCATCTACATTTTCGTTATTTTGAGTAAGCGTCATACCTTGCGTTGAAATATCACGCTGCTCGCAAAACTTACGCGCATAAAAACCTGCACATAAAACCATACTTACTAAAAAATAATCAAACGGTTCTGGATGCTCTGCATTGCCACCTGCGTTTACACTTTGATCGCTTATTACTTCTAGGTCGCCAAATTTAGCGCTTTGCTTTTGGCCTTCTAACATTGAAACTGAAATTTCCATTGTGTTTCCTTATATTTATTGCTGCAGATACCTTTAACGCAATTAACTTAAAAGTAGCTACTAAAGATACATAGTGTTTAGGTTTATGAACCGAACAGTAATTCAAAGAACCCTGGAGGCTCGTGTAACTCATGATATTTTTTACGTAAATTATCTATATTTTTCAGTGGTTCTTTTGCTGCACTTAGCCCCTGCTCGTTTGCTGCTTTTTTTGCAAGTTCAGCTTGAGCAATCACTTTATCAAGGCCCTGCAATGACTGTTCTGGTTTCTTGTAAAACTTACCTGTTTTACTCACTTTAATCAGCTTTATAAATTCATCAATCGCAGTATTAAATTCACTAAGTTGAGTTGCCTGCACCGCTTGTTTATATGCAAGGCCCGTGTTTTTCATATTTACTTCAAGATCGACTTCTTGCTGCGCAAAAGACATTGAACTAAACACAAAAGTAAAAATAATAACTAAATACTTCATGGTCAAACCTATTAATTAAAAACAATTAAATTGTATCAAGTTTACGTAGCAAAGTAACTTTACGAGCTGTTATGAGTACTTTGAACTGTAAAGGGGGTTTACAAATTAATCATTTTAAAGCCGCAATAGTGAAAAATATTCAAATTACGATTTTTTTGAATAAAAAACACCTAATAAAAATCGCTTTAAAAGAGCATTAACACACATAAACTTTACAAATAAGTACATATTACACTCGCTGGCAACTTCATATAAATAAAAATTTATATGTGAATAATTATAAACTGCAAAAAATTGACTTAAAAAACAACTGAAAATTTAACAAAGAAAATCCAATGTTAATAACTAAGATACATAAGAAAAACCAGATGTAAAAACACCTAGATTAATATTTAAAAGAACCTCCTCAGTTAATACCAAAAAACACAACAAAAGTTCTTCAGGTTATTTCAAGTTGCTTATTTTACAGTAAGTTAGTTCCTTTTAATAAAATAATCAGCATGCAATAATCGCCGCCCTCATAAAAAAAGTTATAGGGGTTTACCCAAATACACACTGTATTTGGTTAAAAACTACATTGTATTTAATTACTATAAAATGTTCTCTGGGAATCAAATGAAACGTCATAACTTACTTTCTACTAGCATTAAATGTGCATTAATTACTGCTGCTGCAACAGCAAGTAATTCTGTGCTTGCACAAGATGAGCAAGCAACAAAAATTGAACGCGTTGAAGTAACGGGTTCACGTATTTTACGTGAAGGTGCTATTGCACCTGCACCAGTAACCGTTATAAGCGGCGAGCAGCTAATGAACACTGGCGCAGTAAACATTGGTGAAGCGCTAAATAACTTACCTGCACTTGGCAATACATTTTCTATGGCTAACTCAGGCCGTTTTATTGGTACTGCGGGTTTAAATATTCTTGATTTGCGTAATATGGGTACAGACCGTACTTTGGTACTTGTAAATGGTAAGCGTCATGTATCAAGCTCTGCAGGTTCTCAATCAGTAGATACCAACACTATTCCAAGTGTATGGGTTGAACGTGTAGAGATAATTACGGGTGGTGCATCAGCTGTGTACGGAGCTGACGCGGTAACAGGTGTTGTAAACTTTATATTAAAAGACAACATTTAAGGCATGGATTTTAGCGTTACACGTGGTTTTGCCGATCTAAACAGCTACAACAACGAAAAAGCAACCTTCTCGTACGGCTCTAATTTTGATAACGACCGTGGTAATGCAGCTTTTGCTATAGAGTACTCAGGCCAAGATTCATTAAATGCGCTTGATCACCCTTGGACTAGCACATCTTTTAGAAGCTTACATAATCAAGCACAAACTGATAGCAATAAAGATAGTAGTGCTTTTCCGGATGACATTTTAACGCCGAACGCCGGTCTTTATGCTATTAATAACGCGGGTGTTTACGCACTTGAAAATACTTTATTTACCAATAGCTTTAACCCTGATGGCAGTGCGCGTGACTTATACATAGGCGATAACGTTGATGGCACAGCATGCGCTAACTGTGACTTTTTTAACTTAGGCCAGTTTGAAGAAATTCAACCTGAGTTTGAGCGTTACAACGTAAACTTTAAAGTTAACTACGATGTTACCGACGACTTAAACGTTTACTTTGATGCTAAATATGTAAATAGCCAAGGCGAAAGCATTGGCCAACCAGCATATTTCTACCGCGACGATGATAACAGCATTAAAATTGACAACCCTTACCTAGACCCAAGCATCAAAGCGCGCATGGAAGAGGAAGGTGTTGACTCGATAATGGTTAACCGCATGATGAGTGACCTCGGCCGTCGTATAGAAAACAACACCCGTGAAACAACGCGTTTTGTAACAGGCTTAAAAGGCACTGTATTTGATGATTGGGAATTAGATACCTCTATAGTATACGGCCAAACTGATCTAGAGCGCGAAAATGGCGCTAACATGATTTTAGCTAATTACTTTAATGCGCTTGATGCTGTTGAAGATAAAAATGGTAATGTTGTTTGTCGTAGTGCAGCAGCCCAAGCTGATGGCTGTGTTCCTGTAAATATTATGGGGTTTGGTGCGCCATCTCAACAAGCCATTGATTACATTAATACGGTATCTGTTGGCACTTCAACTATTAAACAAACGGTTATTTCTGGATCACTTGCAAACGGCGCTATTTTTGAGTTACCAGCGGGTTATGTGGGTGTTGCATTTGGTGCTGAGTACCGTAAAGAAGAAAGCGAAACTAAAGAGCCTGATAACGCAGAAGGTACGTTCTTTAACGCACTGGGCGAAGATAAGGGCTCGTTTAATGTTCGCGAAGTATTCTTTGAAGTGTCTATGCCAATTTTAACTGACTTACCGCTTATTCAAGATTTAGTGTTTGATACTGCAGTACGTCATGCTGATTACAGTACGATTGGCGAAGCAACTAGCTGGAAACTTGGCCTTGATTGGACTGTAAATGATGAGCTACGTGTACGTGTAACTCAGTCTGCTGCGCTTCGAGCTCCTAATATTAGTGAAGTATTTGGTGCACCGAGCCAAACTTTTTATAGTGTTGACGACCCGTGTCGCGCCGAAAACCTAGGTGATTTATCAAACGGAGCAACTCTCACTGCAAATTGTGCCACATTGGGTGTAGCGAGTGATTTCAACTCAGATTACGATTCTGCTTCATTAGATGGTTTAACAAGCGGTAACCGTGATGTAAAAGGTGAAGAATCGACAAGTACGACTGTAGGTATTGTTTACCAACCAGAGTTTTTAAAAAACGCACTACTTACCATTGATTACTGGGAAATTGAACTTGAAGATGCAATTGACACAATTAACGCGCAAGACATTCTTGATCGCTGTGTAGATAGCAAAACAGGTATTAATAACCAATACTGTAATTTAATTACTCGCGATGCAAGCGGCCAGATTTCACTTATTCAAAACTCAGTGCTAAACGTTGCAGGGCAAAAAGCATCTGGGGTAGACTTTGAACTAGGTTACGATTTTGACGCGCTTGAAGGCAGTTTTAAAACCCGCTTAATTGGTACTTACTTAATTGAACGTAAAGACTACCCATTCCAAGACGATCCTAGCTCGTATATCGAGTATGCAGGTACGACCGGTGAAGCTAAATGGCAAACTAACCTGTCAGTAAGCTATGTTATGGATAACTTTTTCTCAACAGTTGAAACACGCTTTTTAAGTGAAGTAGAGCTATACACTAATGTTGAACTTGATAGCAACCCTAACCCAAGTAATCAAATGTCTTACGGTAAATACTTTATTACCGATATGACAGTCGGTTATAACTTCGATAGCGGTTTAGGCGTTAAAGTAGGTGTTGATAACGTATTTAACCGTAAACTTCCGTACGGTTCACGTGGTACAAGCGCGGGTAGCGCAAGTTACGATAACATTGGCCGTTTTGGCTACATTAACTTAAGCTACAGCTTATAATTAGTAACAACGTTATTGATTAAATTAAAGGCTCGCACTGCGAGCCTTTTTATATCAATCCTCTTAATTAAGTGATCAATTTTGAGGATTGGTATTATTGCGCCTTATTTAATATTACTCAGCCACACGCTTTGGTATGGTTCTAGCTCTATTGTTAATTGGCTTTCTTCAATCGTTTTATCTGCCACCAAATCAAACCACTTTTGGGTGTTAATTAAGTTTAAGTCGGCCAATGTGAGCGTTTGTGGTTTATCGCTAATGTTATAAACACAAAATATGCTTTGGCGACGGTCTATACTTTGTCTCCAAAAACCAAACAACCCACCCGCTAAATGCAAAGTAAATTGCGTTGCGTTAGGATGAAAAGCCCCCTGCTTTTTACGTACTGCCAATAAGCCTTTTATGCCATTAAACACTTTATGATGATGACTATACTTTTCACCAATTGCCGCCAGTAACTTTGACTCTTGCCAACGATGGCGATTTATAGCACGGTTATGCTGTGAATTTTCAAAACGTTCGTAATCGTTAGTTGTACCCAACAAACTGTGAATATAAAGCCCTGGGATACCTTCAAGCGCAAACATAATTGCGTGAGCACACATAAATCGCTCAAGGCCAAACTTGTCGGGGCCATTATGCGTACCTTGCATTGCATCAAATAACGCAATATTTAGCTCGTATGGTGTATGTGTGCCATCGTTACTGGTACGCATAGATACACGACCACCAAACTGCATGGTTGTACTTACTAATGACGCCACTTCGCTAGGTTGTAGTAAACCTTCAATTGGTCTGAGCCCTATTCCATCGTGCGAGGCTATAAAGTTAAAGTATGCCGTACCATTTTGCGCAGGCGGCATACTCATCATCCAATGCTTTATTGCAGTACTATCACCACTAAGTAATGTATGAAGCAACAATGGCGGCAATGCAAAGTTATAAATACTGTGCGCTTCGTTGGCATTACCAAAGTACGATAGGTTTTCTTGGTTTGGAATATTGGTTTCGGTAATTATAACTACGCTGGGCTCTGCGTGCTCAATAAGTGTTCGCATTAGCCTTACTGCTTCATGTGTTTGCGGCAAGTTAATGCAACTTGTATTAAGCTGTTTCCACAAAAATGCAACCGCATCAAGCCTAAACAAACGCACGCCATTGTCTAAATAATGCCTAATTATTCCCACAAACTCTTTAAGTACATCAGGATTGCCAAAGTCAAAATCAACCTGATCGTGACTAAACGTACACCACACATGTTTTTCGCCGCTTGGCGTAGTTACAGTATTTAATAACGATGAGGTTCGCGGGCGTACAACTTGGCTTAAATCATCCGTTAAGCTCGCCGTTTTAAAGTAGTCTTTACCCGGGTGTAAATCATTTAAAAAGTTCTCAAACCATACACTTCTGCTTGAGCAATGGTTAATAACCAAATCCGCCATTAGCTTTACGTCTTTAGCGATATTTTGAATATCTCCCCAATCACCCAAGGACTCATTCACTTGCACGTAGTTCATTACGGCAAAGCCTTCGTCTGAGCTGTACGGGTAAAATGGCAATATGTGCAGCGCATTTAACTGCATATCACATTGCTCTTTTATAAACCTGTGTAGTGTTTTAAGCGGTGCCTCCATTGGGCTCGATACGGCAAATTCACTATCATCGTGTTTAATAATAGAGTCGCCATAAGCAATCAATACTATATCTTGTTCATCCCATCGGTTTGTATGGGGCGTCGGGTCGCGCAGTGCATTGCTACCTAATATAATTTTAATGAGTTGCTGAGCAAGCTCAGTAACCGATAAAGGCAGCTCAACACCCTCATAAATAATATGAAGATGTTGCTCTACTCGTTGTAAAAATAATTCGCTAACTGTGCTCACATGCGCCCCTAATATTTATTGTTTAGACTTATAGGCTAGTTAACTTGCACGCAGGTTAACTATATTCTTCGTTATCTAGCTCTACGGCTTCTTTTAAGCGCTCAAGTACGTCTGGCATTGCAGATACAACACGGTTCCAACTTGGCACAAATGGCGCTTCCATTGGGTTTTCTAAAAAGTGTTGCCCTGCTTCCATAATATTTTGTGCAAACATTTCTACTGCTTTTTCTTCTTGGTGTACATCAAGCGTTAACCCGTTCATTAGCGCGTCGTTATGATACGTTTCTATAAAATCTAAACCGATACGGTAATAAGTCGCTTTTAATGAACGAATTGTTTCGCTGGTAAAGGTAACGCCTTGTGTAGCCAGCTTTCTAAATAATGCCTTGGTAATATCAATCGACATTTTAGACAAACCTGCGCTTTGGTCATCAAGTGAAAGCTCTTGGTGCTTATGATCATAGTTATCGGCAATATCTACTTGGCACAAGCGGTTATGGGAGTAGTTACGATACATCTCACTCAGTACGCCAATTTCAAGGCCCCAGTCACTTGGAATGCGAATATCATTTAATACATCGCGTCTAAACGAAAACTCCCCTGCTAATGGGTATCTAAACGAATCCATATATTCAAGGTAGTCTGTATTACCTAAAATTGTTTTAAACGAGCGAAGTAATGGCGTTACTAATAAGCGTGATACGCGGCCATTAATTTTTCCATTAGCAGTACGCGGGTAAAACCCTTTACAAAATTCATAGTTAAAACGCGGATGCGCAACAGGGTAAATTAAACGCGCAAGTAAGCTTCTGTCGTAGGTTAAAATATCGCAATCATGCAGCGCGATAGACTCTACTTCTGCTGTTGCTAATTTATAGCCCATGCAATACCAAACATTACGGCCTTTACCAAGCTCGCGAGGTGCAACCCCTAGCTCTTGTAATTCTTTATCGAGTGCTTGTAAGCGTGGGCCGTCGTTCCATAATACTTTGTGGTTTTGGTTTAGCTCTTTAAAAAAGCCAAGTGCATGGCGGTACTGTGCTTCGTCGGCTCTATCTAAGCCTATAGTGATTTGTGATAAATAAGGTACTTCGCGTAATTCGCTAACTATATTTTGCAGTGCAGGGCCTTCAAGTTCACTAAATAACGAAGGAAGTATTAACCCCATAGGGCGCTGCTTGCTAAAAGTAAGTAGCTCTTTTTCTAGGTCTTCTATTGGTCTGTCGGCAATATTATGTAATGTTGTAATAATGCCATTTTGATAAAAATCAGCCATGAGATGTTTGCTCCTCAGAAATACTTAAAATACTGCTAATGCACGGCAACGATGTTATTTCTTCAATCCAGCCCAGCGGTGCTGGCGATTGAGAGTATCGTGCTTTGTTGTGCGACAATTTAACCGGCTTTTTACTCGCCGGGTTGGCGATAATAATGGCGATATTTGCATGCTCTAACATTTGCTTATCGTTATCGCTATCACCAAGTGCAATGACCGTGAGAGGCTTTCTGAAATGATGGGTAAACTGTTTAACTAACCACTGCTGTGCAGCGCTTTTATCGGTATTTTTGGCAATATGAATGAAGCGCCCACCAATTTTTATATCGTAGCCGAGTGCTTCAACATCGTTTACAAAAGCTGTGAGTAATTCGTCATTGCCATACCAATAAAGAGGGTCTGAATAATCGCGGGTTTGTGCGCGTCTTGCTTGTGCATCGTCTAGCCCGGTAAGCTCTGATATTTGCTCACTCGATAAGTCACTAAACAATTTGTAATGCGCTTTATAATCCGCCTTTAAAGTATTTAAATCATTTAATAAACTCGATAACGGCTTTGCCATTGCGTAGCACCAATAAGCGCCTACTTTTTTACAACCAATTGGCTTTAATTCAAAATAGTCTTCTGGAATAAATACCGCTGCACCGTTTTCGACAATAAAAGGCTGTTGAATATTTAAATCGTTTTTAAGCTCTATAACTTCGCAAAAAGTTTTGCTGGTATTAAACACCACAGGAATATGCGCATTTTGCAGCTGCTGTAATAACTCACTGATATTATTTGTATTGTAATCGGCGTGATCGAGTAATGTACCGTCCAAATCTGTAAAAATAATAGGTTGAAGGGTGTCATCACTCGTTAGGTGCATACCGCTAATATCTCGGTTGCTATCAAGTTCAATTAAAGCATTTGCTTTAGCGCTCAGTGTGTTTAAGTTCTCACGCGTAATGCGCTCAAAATGAGAAATAAAATACACCAATTGCTCGTTAGTCATGGTGCCTGAGCCTTCACCTTTTTTGGCTATTAGCTTTTGTTCTTGCTCTTGTCGCCATGTAAAAACATCACTAAAACTCGGTGCTTTTAGCATAACGGTATAATCAATTAGGTTAAAAACGGCTTTATATTCATTTGCCAAACAGCTATTTACACAGCGGCGCCAAACGCCTTCTTTATCAAACTGGTGCTCTAACTCGTTAAGCGGCTCACTCAATGAAAACAACGGTTGTGGCTCACTGCCTACACACCACCCTTCTAAAATAACAATATCAACTGGCTTTTCGTTTGTTAGCCAATCACTTGCTAGCACGCTGTCGTCTTCGTGTTTATTAAAACGTGGAAGCGGTACGTTTACCTCTCCTGCCAGTAAGTTAGTTATTGTGCTATTCATTAACGCTACATCGTGAGTACCCGGTACTCCGCGAGTAGTAAAAAGAGGATGTACGTCTTTGGCAAGTTCACTACGTGCTTGTTTTGCTAAATAAAAGTCATCAATAGACAATGCAACACTGTTAAGTGGTGTGTTTTTAGAAAACCACGTAACTAAAAAATCTGCGAGTGTTGTTTTTCCTGAGCCCTGGCATCCATTTATGGCAACAAAAATAGGAGTATTTGTTTTTTTAGATTCGAGGATGTCATGCGCAAGTGGAACAAAATATTGCTCACTCAAATATTGGTACTTTAAAGGCAGTTGGTGTTTTGCTAAAAACGGGGTTATATCCACAATATTGGCCTCTGACATAGTAACTCCTTTGCATACGATGCGTTCTGGAAATTAAATGCAGATACTAGACCATTATTATTTTTGCATATTTATTAATAGGTTAAAAAAATAGCGCATTGAAAATGCGCTATTTTGGTGCAATATTTTTAACTTACGTGCACTATTAACTCTCTTGAGGCTGCGCCTTAGGTAATACAAGGTTGAGCACAATGCCTAGAATAGCGCATAAACTTACGCCCTCTAAACTAAATTGGCTACCACCAATATGCATACCGCCTATACCGCACACCAAAATAAGTGCAACAATACTTAAGTTACGTGGTGCTGTTAAATCATCGCCCGACTTAACTAATGTATTTAAACCCACTACAGCAATAGAGCCAAAAAGTAGAATCATAATGCCGCCCATTACAGGTACAGGTATAGTCTGTAAGCCAGATCCCATTTTAGCAACAAAGGCTAAAATAATAGCGATAATGGCTGTCCACATCATTACTTTAGGATTGAAGTTTTTGGTAAGCATAACTGCTCCCGTTACCTCTGAGTAAGTTGTGTTAGGCGGGCCGCCAAATAATGATGCGGCAGACGTCGCAAGGCCGTCACCAAACAAAGTACGGTGAAGCCCAGGCTTTTTCAAAAAGTCTTTATTGGTTACTTGGCTAATAGCCATCATATCGCCAATATGCTCAATTGCAGGTGCTATTGCTACAGGCACCATAAACAAAATAGCCTGCCATTTAAACTCAGGCCATGTGAAGTTTGGTACAGCAAACCACTGTGCGTTAGTTACTGCGTCAAATTGCACAACGCCCATTGCAAGCGATAAACAATAACCCGCTACAACCCCTGCCAGAATAGGTATAAGCTTAAATACGCCTTTTCCCCACACTGCAAAAATAAGCGTAACCACTAACGAGAACAACGAAATATAAATAGCGCTGTTGTAATCAATAATTTGAATACTGCCGTCGCCACTTTTACCCATCGCCATATTTACAGCAACAGGTGCAAGCGCTAAGCCAATAACCATAATTACAGGGCCTACAACCACAGGCGGTAAAATTTTATGAAGCGTTGCAACGCCTTTAAATTTCACTAATAAACTTAAAAGCATATAAGCAAAGCCGGCCACCATTAAGCCGCCCATAGTGGCCGGCACGCCCCACATTTGCACAGCGGCAATAATGGGTGCAATAAAAGCAAATGATGAAGCTAAAAATATAGGCACTTGGCCTTTAGTCACTACCTGAAACAGCAAAGTACCAATGCCAGCGGTAAAAAGCGCAACATTAGGATCCAAGCTCGTTAAAAGTGGCACTAATACCAGCGCACCAAATGCTACAAACAGCATTTGCGCGCCTGTTAAAATAGTTTTTATTGAAAAGGTGTCATTATTTTGCACTTAAAGACTCCTAAACAGTACCGAATATTTTGTCGCCCGCATCGCCTAAACCAGGGATAATATAGCCCTTTTCGTTTAAGTGGCTATCTACAGAGGCTGTAAATATTTCTACGTCGGGATGTGCTGTAAGTGTTTTTTCCACACCTTCTGGTGCAGCTACTAATACAATTACTTTGATTTCTTTACAGCCTGCTTTTTTAAGCATATCGATTGTGGCAATCATTGAGCCACCTGTTGCAAGCATAGGGTCAATAACCAAGCTTAAGCGCTCATCAATATTACCTACTAGCTTTTCAAAATATGGTACTGGTTCTAGTGTTTCTTCGTTACGTTCAAGACCAACCACAC
The DNA here is from genome assembly GCF_014077565.1 of Pseudoalteromonas sp. 5Ae-yellow. Lineage (NCBI taxonomy): Bacteria > Pseudomonadati > Pseudomonadota > Gammaproteobacteria > Alteromonadales > Pseudoalteromonadaceae > Pseudoalteromonas > Pseudoalteromonas sp. 5Ae-yellow. The sequence goes on along the minus strand of NZ_JACGWD010000035.1, from coordinate 3,310 downwards.
TTACTTTAGCCGCAGGTAATAACTGCATAACACCGTCCATCATGCCAAGACCTGCGCGTAAAATAGGCACTACGGTAATTTTTTTACCTTTAATATGCTCTACTTTTAATTTATTGCCATCCCAGCCTGTAATTTCGTTATCTTCTAACTGTAGGTTTTTAGTTGCTTCGTAAGTTAATAAGGTTCCAACTTCAGAACATAATTCACGAAAGCTTTTAGTACTAATACCATGCGCTCGCATTAGGCCTAGTTTATGTTGAACAAGAGGGTGAGAAATAACGTGAATTGCCATGATATAAACCTACTGATACAAGAATTTGCAGTATTTTATATTAAAAAAGGTCATTTGACCTGTAGTTTTAAAGAGATTTTCATACATCGTGCCAAAATGCATTGTTTTGCTTGATATTTATGCAAGCAACCAACCCGTTGTGTTTATTAAATGTTACTCGCTAACCAGCTGTTTACTTGCTGTTGCATATAACTATTTATTTTTTGGTGCTCGGGGCTCCAGCCAGCTAAAAATCGATAAAAGTCAGCCCATGCAGCAGGCCATAAAGCGAGCCAATCGTCAGCTATTTTACCTGCGGGTGCCCAAGGGTGATAAGTTGTAATAGCAGCCTTTAAATTGTCAAAATAATACACAAGGTACTCATCAGCGCACTCGTGTAATTGTGCATCACTCAAGCAACTGGTCATAAAATACATTACATCAATTATCCCGCAACCTGAACCTATGTACTGAAAATCATAACCGAGTATTTTATCGTGCTCATTTGCTGCAAAATTAGCAAGTTTTGCATCGCCATGAATCAGCGTTTTGTACGCACAACTTTGTAGTTGCTCATCTATTTTATGTGCAACATTTTTAATATCGGACTTTTTATCAAGGTTATCTTTTAGTTTATTAAACTCATCTGGGCGCGTGCTTAAATGCCAGTAATTGCCTTGCTGCCATAACCCATCAGCGGGTTTACTTAAGTTAAACGCATGAAAGTGTGCAAGCCACCTTAATATAGCTTTAACATGTTGTGGCACTGCTTGAGTAAACCCATGTTTGATAAAGTTTTTAAACACCAGCGCGTATTCATCATCTTTATTAACTGCGCTTATACATTTAATACTTTGCGCATGTTTTGGTAAGTGCTGGCTATAAAGCTTATAAAAAGTGTATTCAACACTATAGGAATACTGCTTTCTTTTAAGTGCAAATTCGCTTTGTTTAATTTTAGGATGGTGTATATAACTGGGTATTTTAATAGCTTTAATAACACAGGCTTTATCATCAAGCTGGCACTGTACAATACTGCCACATCCACTCCAAAGTGATGTAAGCGTATCGCCAATTTCAATGTGCTTAAAGTGAGGTTGTAATAAAGGAATGTAAAATGCCATAACTATATTAAGTCATTAAGTTTTTTGTAGTTTAACACTAGTGGGCGTTTTTAATAAAACTAAGGCATAAAAAAGCCCCGCTTTGTTTTATACAAGTTTGTATGTAAATAGTGGCCAAAATCACTATGCCACTACACCAGGTTATTTCCATTTCATCCATTAAATAAGTCATTAGCCTATTAAATCTAAATTGCACGCATGAAAATGACTGCATATTTGCAGTTTTAATTTCGTACTGAGTAGTTTAAGTTTTATGCTAGTAGCTTTTCGCAGTTACTGATATTCGCTCGCCGCTTTCGCTTTAAGTTTTCACAATAACCTTCTTGTGAGGCTGGCCTGCCTACTGCGCCATGAAATACACGCGTAAATTGTGTGGTGAGCTTTAACCAGTTTTCGGGGGATATATTCACTCTTTCGAGTAAGGGTAAGTGTGAACTCTCAATATACCCTCGCTTATTTTCACGTATACAACGCCCTGTTAATTCAACAAGTTCAAGGTACGATTTAAGCTCAAACGGCAGCCCTTTGGGCATTATTTTACGTGGCATGCCTGCAAAGCGCAGTAGTTGTTTTGGCTGCTTGCCTTCTTTTGCGCATATTAAGCGTACTTGAGCGCTGGTATGGTCTGACTCTTCTGGCGTTTTAGCCATCTTGGCTCTAATGGGGTTTAAATCGACATACGCCATACAGGCGGCAAGTGCGGCTTCATCAAGCAGTGCTTGCGATCTAAATCGCCCCTCCCAAAACCTGCCGGTACAGTTATCTTCCTTATTTGCTCTGCGAGCAATATCTTCATTTAACAACCGCATAAACCAGCTAATACTTGATAGGCGCTCTCGATATTCCTTTACTGTTTGATAAAAAAAGATAAGTTCAACTTTACTTAGCTTTTCACCCTGTACATATTTTTGCGTAAGTACGGTGCCTTTACACAGTTTATGCCAGCGAATAACAATCGCTTTATCATTTAACCTATTCGCTTTTTTATCATCAACATACAAGACTAAGTGTGTATGATTACTCATTACGGCATAAGCACATACGTCAATACAAAATATCTTGGCTAACTCAAGCAGTTTGTCTTCAACCCAGCCTCGTCGATGCTCGTAAGACTTACCTGTAAAGTGGTCTTCGCCACATAAAAATGCACGGCGCACGCAACGCGAAATACAGTGGTAGTATTTTGTATCAGCCAAACTTACTTGACGCTTTCTCGCGATAGCCATAAGACACCCTGCTTGTTTTTTACACTAAACAAAGGCTAGTCTTTAACTTCTAAAAGTGCAAAATTTAGAGTGGGTGTCTAGTTTATTTATTTTCCACACAAAAAAGCACGACGCACGCAACGTGAAATACAGTGATAGTATTTTGTATCAACCAAACTTACTTGACGCTTTCTTGCGATTGCCATAAGACGCCCTGCTTGTTTTTTGTACTAATAAAAGGCTAGCCTTTAATTTTGAAAAGTGCAAAATTTAGGATGGGTGTCTAGTTTGTTCTCTAAATTTAGGATGGGTGTCTAGTTTGTTCTCTCAATTGCCATAAGACGTCCTGCTTGTTTTTTGTACTAATAAAAGGCTAGCCTTTAATTTTGAAAAGTGCAAAATTTAGGATGGGTGTCTAGTTTGTTCTCTAAATTTAGGATGGGTGTCTAGTTTGTTCTCTCAAGTTTGTATGTAAATAGTGGCCAAAATCACTATGCCACTACACATAGACTCCCCACCAATCATCCAGTGATTTGGCAAAGATACGTGAACTTTAACTAATCCTTCGTTGCTCATTTAGATGCCTAACGAGCCTGTAGATTAACTCGTTTTTAAATTTGTTTTTATTGATAAACAAACCATAGCTGAGTTCCTATTTTGGTTCAATTGATTACTGTATTTTTACGCAGAATATAGAAGTGTTTGATATT